>CAYIEX010000077.1:0-8623 GCA_964362485.1 uncultured Methanosarcinales archaeon
TTCCTCAAGAACGTTTCCTTGATTATACCAGCCTTCTTTTGTCTTATCAAACTCCAGAGCTTGTCTATAGAAGTGTTTAGCTCGCCGCAATTCTTTTTGATAGTAATAGATATTCCCAAGGTTAATATAACATCTTGCTCGAAGACCGGAATTTATATCTTGAGCTAGTATTTGATTATAGAGGCTCTCAGCTTGTTTTTGGTTAGGATGGTTAAACGCAGTATGGATTAAATGTTCTAAAGTTGGTATTTTCTCTATTTTTTGTGGTCTTTTAAATTCAAGTATCTTACTTTCTGTCATCAAAGCTGCTTAGCATCTGACACTATAAATTATTTTCCATTGCAAATGCAAATTGTGGATATAGGCATCCATTTATTTGGATAACTAAATCAACTATTTCAAAAGATATTTAACCAGCACCATCTTCACTCACACCAATGTACATCCTTGGCGTAGAATCAACCGCTCACACGTTCGGCGTCGGAATAGTTGACCACAAAGGCAACGTAGTAGCAAACGACAAAGACAGCTACACATCACCCGATGTAGGTATGATTCCGGATCAAGTGGCGGAGCATCACAAAACAGTAGCCCAAACTATTCTCAAGCAAGCCTTTACCCAAGCGAAACTCTCATGGAAAGATATCTCCTTAATCGCCTACTCCGCTGGTCCCGGCCTTGACCCAGCTCTATGGACAGGATATCACATCGTCAAAGCTTGGTCTCAAGAACACAAAAAACCAATCGTCGGGGTAAATCACTGTTGTGCTCACCTGAGCATAGGAAAAGTCTACAATAAACTCAAAGATCCAATCTACCTCTACGTATCAGGAGTTAATACCCAGATAATCATCCAAGAAAGTGGTAAATATCATGTATTAGGCGAAACCCTTGATATTGGCTTAGGAAACATGCTTGACAAATTTGGTAGAATTGCTGGACTTGGCTTTCCCGCAGGTCCAAAAATAGAGCAACTCTCAAAGCAAGGAAAATTCATAGAACTCCCATACATTGTAAAAGGCATGGATGTATCATTTTCTGGAATACTCACCAAAATCCAGCAGCTCTATGAGCAAAAAAAAGCGACAACACAAGACCTGTGTCACTCCGTTCAAGAAATATGTTTTGCCATGTGTACTGAAGTAGTAGAGCGTGGAATGGCAAACACCAATAAAAAAGAACTTCTTTTAGTAGGTGGCGTTGGAGCCAATCAACGATTTTGTGAAATGCTTTCTGTTATGTGTAAAGAACGTGGTGCCAAATTCTATAAAGTACCATTAGATTTAGCCGGAGATCAAGGCGCTATGATCGCTTGGGAAGGATATTTACGGCGAAAAACCCACGGTGATGAAGAAGTAAAACCACATTGGCGAGCAGATGAAGTATGATTGCCCTAAAACACCCTAATCCCATGAAGAGCACTTAAAGGCCCGTGTGCCTGACGATACTCTCGTTCAGCATCAACTGACCTTTGTACCAAATCTCTATCTTCACGGTATTCTACATTGTGTGGATCTAATCGTACAGCATTTTCGAGATACTGCAATGCCTCCTCATTTCCACCATATTGAAATGCATATTGATAGACACCCTTGAGGTAATTCCCCTGAGGATTATCTGGATTTATTCTAAGAGCTGAATCAACTATTTGTTCACACCGCCACAGATAACGATGGCTACGCTGTGGGCTCTCCATAGAATATAAACAACGAAGGACCTCTTCAGCGCATCCTAGCCAATTATCTATATTTCCAAGCATGATTAGACAATATCAATAAATAGATATAAACATTTCGATGTAACAGATAATAACTGATAATAGAAAATTTTAATGTCTCCCGTCTACGTTGTTCCCATTAATCACGACCTGTTCAGCAGATCCAGATAATAAATCTCTTAATGTTCTCATCTCAAGCAAAAGAGGACTCGTGCCGTGCAGTATACATCCTTGGCGAACGACACTATATGTTTGCGAAGGTGTGATCAGCTGTCCTTCATCATTTCTACGGCTTAGAATTGAGGCATACTCAACATTCAAACGATAAGATGATACAGCAAATTGATTTCGCTCTTCTTTAGAAAACTCCGATACTCCTTTGATAAGAATGGTTGAAATCCCTGTTGAAAAATCTCTCCCTGCCCGTATAACATCAACAAGCAAATCTCTGTCAGAAGCCCGCGTGAACAATTCTCTATACCATTGTGTTAGATCATCACTGAGTTCCTTACCATTCCGCAAATATAGCTTTTGATAGATTAAATCAACACCATGTCTCGTTTTCCAGGAGCTCATAGTATGTATCTATTTATTCAAATTTATATACTTATTGCATCGGCCTATTTCATCAACCGTAAAATAAAAAAAAAGTGAAATTCTATTTTTTTGCACTGATCCACTGCCTAAATCGAAAATTAGGTGAGCCTTTTGGCATACTCGCAAAACCGGGAACAAGAACTCGGGCATTGCATTGAACTGCCACCCCATCCACGTGTAAATAGGATTCAACGCGATAGGTGTATACAAATGTATGTGCAGCCAAGTGAGAAGGTAAGGTAAAAGTGTATCCTTGACCAGAAAATTCAATTTTCACATAATCCTCAAGTCCATTAAGATTCCCTTCGTGCAGGACTTTACGGCAAACATTACCACGAATATAATTTTCACTATCCAATTGGTGAACAACATCCCTTTTAAGAATCTCTTCCTGGTAGGGTGATTGTCCAGCTAATCGTAAAAGTTCCGCTCCAATATCAACATCAATCATTAACACTTTGTCTCCTACGGGACGATGAAGCGTAGATTTTGGATTAGTTTTTACCCACAAAGGGCTACGAATGCTATAAATTACAAGTTTATGACCAGAAAGTCGATCATGTAGAACCTCAGGGGAGAACCGTTCATGAAACGCAAGCTCCCGCAAAGCGTGATCCCTAGTACATACTTCTGAAGAACCCAACTCCAGAATTTGTCTATAAAATAGCCTATTATCAGCCCAACGTTCTTGCTGATGATAAAATCCACTATACTCTGTTCTAACCATATCCAACCAAAACAAGGAGTACTTTAAAATGATTATGTTGAAATGACCACCAACTATCAATTGATTCGTAATGCTACCAAACTCTATATCCTACTCCTCACAAAACCGATACGTTTAAATAGTGTGAAAATCTCTTTTTTATCAACAATTATCGACGACAAAAAGAAAATGGAAGAAGAGCAAAAAAACGCAACCGAACCGACTGATTCTACTCAATATGGTGCTTCCAGTATCACCGTCCTAGAGGGCCTCGAAGCTGTCCGCAAACGTCCCGGTATGTACATTGGTGACACAAGTATCCGTGGACTGCACCACATGGTTTACGAGATTGTTGATAATTCAATTGATGAAGCACTTGCGGGGCATTGCACCAAAGTGATTGTTATAATCCATAAGAATAACTCCATATCTGTAATTGATAACGGACGAGGTATTCCAACTGACATTCATCCAAAACTAGGAATTCCCGCTGTAGAAGTAGCTCTAACTATTCTACACGCTGGTGGAAAATTTGATAAAAATTCATATAAAGTATCCGGCGGACTCCATGGTGTTGGATTAAGTGTTGTCAACGCCCTTTCTGTTGAACTTAATATTGAAGTTCGTCGTGATGGTAAAATTCACACCCAGAAATATAGTTGTGGAAAACCATTAAACACACTACAACTTGTTGGTCCGACAACTGAACGAGGAACGACCGTTCATTTTCAGCCCGACCCATCGATTTTTGCCGATACTGTGTATCACTACGACGTTCTCGTCAAACGGCTTCGTGAGATGGCCTTTCTTAATAAAGGAATAGAAATTGATATTTCCGATGAACGTGAAGAGAATAAATCCGAGCACTTTTTGTATCAGGGGGGAATTAAAGAATTTGTTGCCTTTATCGATCAAAATAAGACACCACTTCATGAAGTAATTTATTTTGAAAAAGAAAAAGACAATGTCATGACAGAAATTGCCATGCGATACAATTCTAGTTATCAGGAAAATGTATTCTCTTTTGTAAACAACATCAACACCAATGAAGGAGGAACTCATCTCTCTGGATTCAAAACAGCCGTTACCCGTATTTTTAATAATCTCTTAAAAGATATGAATTCTAAAGATGAAATCAAAATCACTGGCGATGATGTTATGGAAGGTCTTACAGCCATTGTAAGTGTAAAAGTACCTGAACCACTTTTTGAAGGACAAACAAAAACGAAACTGGGTAACAGTGAAGTATTTGGAATCGTGAGTTCCCTTGCCTATGAACAAATTTCAACCTACCTTGGTGAACATCCGCAAGTTGCAAAGATGATCATTGGAAAATGTATCGATGCTGCACGTGCTCGTGAAGCGGCACGAAAAGCCCGTGAACTCACCAGGCGCAAAGGTGCACTGGAAGGCGCTGGCTTACCTGGAAAACTAGCTGACTGCTCCAATCGTGACCCAAAGCAATGTGAAGTATACATCGTTGAGGGAGATAGTGCTGGTGGCTCCGCCAAACAAGGTCGCAATAGAGAATTCCAAGCAATCCTGCCGCTTCGTGGTAAAATTCTCAATGTCGAAAAAGCTCGTCTCCATAAAATGATGGAAAATAGAGAAATAATTGCCATGATTACAGCCCTTGGAACGAGTATAGGTGAAGAATTTAACATTGCCAAACTGCGTTATGACAAAGTCATTATTATGACTGATGCCGATGTTGATGGTTCCCACATTATGACTCTCATTTTAACATTCTTTTATCGGTACATGAAGCCACTAATTGAGCGAGGACACATCTATATCGCCATGCCTCCACTCTATCGTATCGCAAAAGGAAAGCGTGTTGACTACGTTTATAGCGATGCTGAAAAAGATAGAGTAGTAAGTAGCTACGGTGGAATGGAAGGATTGCTTATACAGCGGTACAAAGGTCTTGGTGAGATGAATCCAAAGCAGCTATGGGAAACAACAATGGATCCAGCTGTTCGGACCTTACGACAAATCTCAACGGAAGACGCCATCGCTGCAGACCAAATGTTCACCATACTCATGGGTGATGAAGTAGAACCACGCCGTGCCTTCATTGAACTACATGCAAAAGAAGTCGACAATTTGGACATTTAATGCTGGCAAGAACCGCAATATTTAAGAAGTTCTTTGAGCTCAGGTTATATATGTCAAACCAAGAAGATGAACTAATAACGTACATTCAAAGAGAGATCGTAAAATATTCTATAAATGGTGGTGTTGTGGTTGGGCCAAGTAACATCTCATCTGAGGGTCGAAGAAAAAGTATGGCACCATTTGTAGTGGGGTTAATAATCTTCTCAACTGCCGCAGGTGCAGTATTGGGTGGAATTTCTTCCCATGTGGACAAAAATCTTATTCAGCGCGGATATACCTACTGCCAAGAACTCGATATTGCCCCACATCAACGTAATCTTGTGTATCCACCTAATTCGAGATATAGCTGTGGTGAATTAGAAGATAAAGTAAACAGGCTAGAGTAAGTATAACTGATTTCAACGCTAAAAGTATGATTGTAATTCTTGCAATATTCCTTCATAGAGGCGAACGTCAACATCCCTAATCCTTTGTGCAACAGACCAAGAAGAAATTGGAAGAAGGCGTTCTAAATTAACAGCTCGAGAAGAAAAGGGAATATTGTCTATCTGTGCAAATATCTGTTCTAAATCCTTATCCTCGTGAGTCTTTTTTGAATAAATGGTTATTCTTGTAAGAAACGACCTATATAATACCAAACCCCAAGGATAAACCCCCTCTAGTTGAACCAAGAGACCCATTTTCTGTCCTTCAACCTCCTGAGTAGATCCAAAATAATGGATTGACCCATTTGATTTATATCTCGTTGGATGAAATGTGTAGTCTATCTTCTTTTTCCCAAACGTAAATGTTACATCTACATCAACCATTACTTCTCCAAGCTATGTACTACTTTAAAAAATGACACTCAAATTTTCCAATATCTTTTTAAATGAGTGACAAACATACACATTAGATACAAAGGAAAAATAACATAGAGGTACACACCATGCCAGGATTTGATAAAAGTTTAGATAAGGAAATGTTCTCAGAATCAGTTACCGTTGGACGAAGTAAACTCACTGTTGCAATTTTTGCATACAATAATGGAACTCCAAAGCTTCAACTTAGCCGAGAAAATGTTGGTGCAGAAGGCGATGCCAACTTTGCTAAATTAGGACGTTTAACTAAAGAAGAACTCGAAGCAATCCTTCCACTCGTTGAGAAGGCACGGACGAAACTTTAATAGCCTAACTTATCTTCTTTTACATTTCTTTGAAGTTGCAAAGTTAATTCTTGGTGATAGTGATCTTTGTTTCCTGTAAAAGCAGGATTATACTGAAAAATAAATTGTTTCATGGACTCCATGTTGCCAGCTTGAATCCCATAGGTTTGTGTTAGATGTGTTTCATTAAAATTAATTATTGTTGTCTCATGCAGTTCATGATTTCTTCTTTCCTCAACAGAAAATGGCGGATCTTCTGCTGCCGCAAATGATATAGTATAACCATTCGAGAAAACGAACGAGAACATAAAAATTACCCGCTTAAGATGAAAAGCATTGGTTACAACAGTAATTTCATTGATTCCCATTTCATCAAATATCTTCCTGCTAAAATAAGCATTGGAAAAAGTATCCTTTGATTGCTCTTCGCAGATTATTTTTGATATATCTACACCCATTCCCTGAAGATAACGTTTCCCACTTTCAGCTTCTGAAATTAAAAGAGGCGTCTTGCGATATGTATAACCAGTTGAACAGAGAATTACATCATATTCTCCTGAATGTTGTATTGCATAATCATAACGTAATTTACTGCGTATGTTTGGATAACCATTCTCATCCACGCCGCCACTTGGTATAATCAATGCTTTCATAAATAATGTGTTGGGGTGATATTTATTAAATATTCCGCCTACTTAATTTTCCCTTCTACCATGTGAACAAGACCACATTTCCCACACTTGTACTTCGAGACATAATCCTCGTCCGAATAAGATGGTCCAATTTCACGCAGTTCAGCTTTATCATATCCGCACTTACCGCATACATGATCATGTACTGCCAAGATATTCTTTCCATCAGCCACACTCACAGGTTCCGCAACTTGGTTATTCCTCTCTGTTAAGGTCTCGCTTGATCTAATAGTTTCTTTTTGGATATGCCCTAATGGACATGCCATCCATTTGCCATATTCAGTCTTCTTTGGTACCAGCAGCGTGCCACATGTTGTACAAAACATTCTTTAAAAACCATCTACTTTATTTATAAAAGTATGTTCCAAAAACAGGCAAAAATAGACAACAATGAGATATAGATTCACAAGTAAGTGAAATCTAGCCTAAAATCATAGAAACGTTTAATAATAACCCCTCTAAAGAAAGATCTTAAAGAGGTAAACTATGAAAAAATCAATTCTCTTTGTTATTGTAATACTGGCCAGTTTTAGTGTTTTCGCCCATGGAGATTATTCTGAAGACATCACCACAATGCAAGAGCAGCTCCTTGGTCAAGAACTCCAAGGTTCCTTTGCAAAGTACATGTCCGATGAGCGAATTAACCTCAACATTGGTCTTCAAGATGGTAAAGATCTGGATTTGGGTATAACCACAGAAAATAAAGTCATCACCCAATTTGATAAAGTGACTTTGGAAAACCCCACTCTTGAAATTCATACAACTGAGGATACGCTAAACACTATTTTAGAAAGTGAAAATTCTCTCATGCTCATTGCAAAAGCATTAAACGAGGGTACAATACAATATAAAGCAAATGGATTTTTTAACAAGATTAAATATGGTGTCATCGTCTCGATGATTAAAAACAAAGCAAGGTGAACTCATGAAAAAAATACTAATCTTAATAAGCCTCTTAGTCGTTCTTGCTATTGTGGCAAGCTGTAATAAAGGAAATTCACTAACAGGTGGCGTAGTTGCTAATGAACCAGTTCCACAAAAAGTTGAAACTCCAGCAACTCCCCCCGCTCAACTAGATGAACCAGAAGAAAATGGTGTCTATGAAGTTAAAATAACTGACACGGGTTTTGACCCGGTCCAGTTAGAAATCTCCGTGGGGGACACTGTTCGTTGGATTAATGCCCGTGAGAGTACCCGTCTTGAAAAAGCATTTATCGTAGGAATGCGCAATTGCCTTGAAGTTCGCAGTGAAACTCTTCTATATGAAGATACGTTTGAGTGGACATTTGACCAGGCGGAGACTTGCCAGGTTGTTGAAGGTATAACAGTTAACCAAATCGGCACGATTGTTATCCAATAATTCCACGCAGTTTAAATTTATTTTAATTCTTATTAATTTTCATCTATTTATTCTTGTTTTAGTCGACACTGCTAATCCATATTACTAATATTACTTTCTATGTTTATCCTCATAAAATACCTACCTCCCAGTCATACCTACTCATAGAAAGATTTAAGAGTTAAAATTAATTACCTATCCTAAGAGGTGACCTTATGAAAAAGATACTATTGATTCTCAGTTTACTTATTATTACACTTTTTGTTGTTAGTTGCGAACAAGGAGCAACAAGTAACACGAGTGTAGAAAC
>CAYIEX010000078.1:0-8204 GCA_964362485.1 uncultured Methanosarcinales archaeon
TTACATAACTAGACAGCAACAATTAGAAACATCGTTAAAAAAAGTAACAACAAATGAGGTTAAAAATGGTCTCTTCCGGAATCTTGGCATTGGGTATAGCAGCTGTAATTGTATCTATTGGTATGTTAGGTATTATCAATTATTTATCTTTTTTAAATTACCTTAAAACAAAAAAACATTCTTTACTCCAATCACTACTTAATAAGAAATCAATTATTCCTTTACCTTATTACATAAATCTTGATCCAAGACAATGGTTTACATTTGTAGTTAATATTCATAATGAAAAGGACAAACGTCTGAAGATCCATAAAATTTTGTACCTTGTTACATTAGTTAGCATGATCATTGTTTCAATAAGTTTGTTCATTTATGTTTATTCGTAAAATAAGATTGATTAATTGCGCTGGCATACATAAAATCATGGTAAAATCCATGGGAGGTGATACGATGATACAAAAGAGATCCGCAAGTGTGGTGATCTACTTATGTTTACAACAACACTTGTCAGCGCTACTACTTCTTCTCTTACATACGATACCACTCAAAACAATATCACTTTAGGTTACGATCACCTTAACAGAATTTCATCCAAAAATTCTTCAAATTTAAACATCATTTACGGTTATGACCAAAGTTTTGATGGGACCCTAACCAATATCACTGCAGGAAACATAACTATTGGATAAGATAATAGAAAAGAATAAGAAGGAAAAAGCTACGAAAGAGAAGCAAGAACTCGAATTTAATGGATATGATAAAAATGGTAAAGCAATTTGGAGTTAATTACTTAATTCAATCAGTTCCAGTCATTTTCTTAATTATGTTACTAATCATCAGTCCTGATTTATACTCCCTTTTCGATATGCCTAGTTTAAGAATAATTGTGGTTCTCGCTTTTGTAACCACCCACATTTTATTATGGGTGAAGCTAAGGAAAAATTATTCAACGGAAGATTTTGGCCGGAACGAGTTGTATATTCACTTAGTTTTATTGGTGATTGTAACTTTTCTTATCATTAAAGGCATCTCAACGGGTGAGATTATTATTCCTCTAAGATCAAGCACTATCAGAGTTAATTACGATAATACTTCAATATTTTTCATGCACTTCTTAAATTTATTATCTTTATTGTATTTTTTGATAATTAAGACTAAGAGTTATTTTAACATATTGAGGTCAAAATGAAGATCACTCCGTGGAAAAACAATCTAAGAAACAAAGTTTGGCGGGATTTTCATTGGGTAAAGATATTACATGAAATTTCTTATGGTGTCATGCTGGCTTATGGAATTTTTCTTACTGTCTCTAACCCCCTATTATCTCAACCACTTATTCTTGTCCCTATGGTTATTGTATCTTTACTTATGATTTATGTTATCCTCGCTGCTCTTTTGACAAAGCTAACTTACATCACAAATAATGGCATAAGGGTTGGTAACTCGCATAATGGAGCTTATACAATCATTCCAATCAAAAAGAAGGCTGATTTCATTCTTTGGAAAGACGTGGATTACATAATGCTCATTAACAAAGTAGTTAGGCCGGGATATGTTAGTTTTCTTAAACCGTTTCTTGTTGTTAAAACAACCAAGGGGAAGCGGTACGATTGCTTTATAGCCTGTCCAGGGTCTTTTTTAAAAGCGCTTAAGCGAATAAACAAAGATCATTTAGTAAAAGATAGGAAAAGCTCAATCGAGTGAAATTATGGACACAGGGATCTATCTATCAATATTATTAATTTTTCTTGGATTAATAATGATTGTTTTGAACCGTTATTTTCTCAATTATTATCTATTTCTGAATCAAGTATTCTACAAATTTATGGGCATAAATAGAAAGGAGCGCAAGAAAATGTCTGGTAATCAGTTAATACAGGTTCTCTTTAGAATCTTGCTCTATGTTACCGGTTTAATCTTGTTAATAGCAGGAATTTATTCGCTATTTTAACCCCAAAGCATTCCTCATGAAAAAGATTATTATAACACCGAAAACCTATAATCCCTCGGGTACTCTCATCGAAACAGTCATCTACGTTGATGAGAACTTTGTTCGTGTAGTGAATCTCTCTGACTCCTATGATTTTACAATATAATTCAACAAATGGATTCTTCAACTTCAATGCGACACATACCTACCCTGATCTTGCTCGTCTAAATGGGAGCAGGTTTGGCTGTCTTTCATGAAGACCATACGATTCTATTTTATGCTGGATTCTGAGGATATTGTGCTCACGCCCGGCATGCTCAGGATCATACGCGAGTTCAAGTGATCTGGTTATATGTGAAAATGAAAATCGCTCACTACAGATTGTTTCTTGATCATTAATCTTCTCATAGTTGCGGTACGCCACGAGCTCTCCTTTGTAGCCTTGCTCTAAAAAAGAGATGGCCAAGGTGCAAACTTCGGGAAATTTCTGGGGTGTCAGACCGGCTCGATCAAAGTGAATACTTGAGAATCCTTTCTTGTTTTGCAGTACTTCTAAGATGTTGGGTTCGTAGAGGTCATCTTCTGGCTCACGTTGTACGCTCTCTTGTTCGAATGGGACATCATCAGCTCCAATGATGGTGGCTCGGCTATTCCACTCAACGCCAATTACTAATCTTGTTCTTTCGGCTATCTTACCTTGATTATAAAGAGGGAAGGGTGCTAAGAGAAAGCCATCAAGGCAGTCCCAATTTTTGGGCAGCGTTTTTATTATTTCAATTAAGTGATCAGGGTGACGGGGAAGGTCATATATCAGTTTATAGACCATACCCTTTACAACGTAATCTTCTATTTAAATGTTCATAATAAAAAAGGCTATATTCGAAAAAACCACATCGTCAATCGAAAACCGACACCACCAGTCGGTTTCATCACTGTGTTCAAAATCCTCGCTGCGCTGCGGTTTTCTCAGACCCTGCTTTTCCCAACGTTAAACCACCAGCGACATAGGGGTGGAAAAAGCAGATTTTATATACTTTAAAAGGAAGCTTGTGGTTATGACTGGTGGTCGAGAACTTCACGCGCGAATTAGGGATTTCTTTACGTTTAGTAAACAAGAAATGGTCACGTTACTCATTGCTGCAGTAGTGACGGCGTTTATTTTCTCGTTTCGCGATTGGGGTGATGATGTCTTTGATGCGGTATTGGGATTAATCCATTTGTTGATTGTTTTTGGTGTAGCCATGTTTTCATTTATAGCGCGTTTGAGTGCACAAAAAATATATGCTCTTTCTGAAGGCTACAAAGCGGAGTTTCGTCTTTGGTGGGTTGGCCTTGTCGTTGCGTTAATTATAGCGTTTATTAGTTTTGGGCGTTTACCTCTTGTATTAATTGGAGGAGTCGTTCTTGGTTTTATGGTAAGGCAGCGTTTAGGTGAGTTTCGGTATGGTTTTTCATACCATGATAATGCTGTTGTTGCGTTTATTGGTGTTCTTGCGAACATTCTGCTTGCTCTTGTCTTTGGAGTGGGTCTTTATTTCTTCCCTGACTCCTATTTATTTCTGAAGGGTCTTTGGCTTAACTTAAGTATGGCTTTTGGCTCATTAATTCCGCTTCCACAATTGGATGGGTTCAATATTTTATTTGGCTCGAAAACTCTTTATGTTTTTGGCTGGATTTTGACCCTGCTTAGCACAGTCCTCCTTATAACACAGACAAAAATAGGCTTAATCGTTATGGTTGTATCGTTTGCAATTGCAATTATTGTTAATCTTCTGATTAGCCCCTAACATGGCATTTCAAATTAGATGGGATGAGCACTGGGTGCAAGTTTTTGCCTTATCTTTTATGGCGGTGGGATTCATTATTGCCGGAGCTATTAGGAATCCTTTTTTGAACTTAGTTGCCTTCTTTCTATGTGGGTTTGTGTGTGGTCGGGTGTGGGCGTTTAAGCGCCATAGTGAACCTATACTTCCCTTTGTTTTAATGATTGGCGGCTTTATAGTTGGCTATTTTCTGGGTAGTTTTTGGGTAAATCGGTTCGTGAATATGCTCTTTTTTGCGTTGGGCTTTGGCATATCATACTATTTACATAAAAGGGAAATCGTAGTAATATTTAAAAGTCCGAGCTTTCATAAGTAGGGTATGAAGAGTTTTAAGGCAAAAAGTGTGGTTATTAGTAGGAAACCTGGTAAAACCAAAGATAGTCATTTTTCTGCATTTATTGGCTTATTTGATGAAAATAATCCTCATATGAAAGGCCGTGCTCCTTTTGAAGTTGTTGAAATCAAGGAAATTGAGAAAGTTAGAATTTTTGATTTGCGCAATGTTTCGTTTTATTTGATGGGTAATGATATTGTGATTAACAATTTACTGAATGTTAAAATTGAGAAACAAGGAAATGTTGTTACGGTTACTGGGAAGCAGAATTTGCCTGATGCGGAGAATGGGGGATAGTTAGATATTAATTCTGTGATTTTTGTCATTAATTCTTGATGGTCTTTTGTGGTTATCTACCTATGTAGCTTATACTCATCGTATTTTTTAAAATGGTTGGCTTTGAACATTTCATCGATGACATGTTGTTCTTTTTGGGTGAGTGGGTTAGTTAAATCGAAAACATTAAGGAGGAATACTTTTGTTCCATTTAATCCATGATAATCTTCATATTTTGGGTTTAATGTACGGAATTGGTCGAGTGGGGGGTGTTCTGCTAATTTATTAACAAAATCGTTGATGTCGTTCATGAACCCTATCTCCACTAATTGTTCTCTTTGAGGTTCGATCTCTGCGAGATCACCATAGTAACCGGGAATCATTAATGAGGTAAAAGATCCATCAACCTGTCGAGGATTGTTTCTTCCAATATACGCCTGAGCACAGTATTGTATAACTCTTACATTTTCACGTATTGGTTCTAAAAATTCTCTCCATGTCGGTTTATCACTGGGGCGACTGGGCATTAGTCTTTCATTTTTTATATACAATTGAGCGTATTGGGGCTTAAGATCCATGCTGTTATTGGACAGTAGCTACTTTAAAAAACTTTCTAACAGTTTTAGGGTGGCGTTGGCTAAGGATCTACTACCTGGAATAATCAGATAATAGTTTGTAAATTCGCGCTTTGAGATTTTCCACTATTACAACTTTCTCAGATGTATCTAATTTCTTATAATTTGTCCAAAGCTCGGTGGCATCTATAGCGAGTTGCTGGAGTGGTTTCTTAAAAGGAGATGAGGGTAAGACCAAACAATCAAGAAATAAAAGATTAGAATATAATCCTTGTACTTTATTACCGCGTAGGCAATTATCGTGATTCAACCAACGACCGGCATCGCCGTACTTCTCCCCCATTTTGGTTCGCCAATCTCGACGTTCATTGTGTCGATTCTCAAATGTGCCAATGATCCAAGGCAACTGAATAAAATTGTAAATGTCCCGTACTGCTTCTTTTACCTCATTGTCTTGTTGAAAATGTTGTTCATAGGGGATATTTGTAAGATCAAGGGGTGTAAAGTTTTCTGTTCTTATTTCTACAATACATGTTTCTTGTCGTAATAGTTCTTCGATTGTTGCCATTTTTATCCACTATCGTCACTCAAATCAACACGCTCTTCTGACATGAGTTTATTTTTCTGATCTTTCTTTTCACGCCAAGTTCTTGGGACGTACACGGGCTTTTTAGTGCGTGTTTCAATGCCGCTGTAATATGTGGCGGTGGAGGCTGTTCCAGGAGTTGGTGTGAAGACTTGAGTCAGATTTACGAAGAGTCCTTTTTGGTTACAGAACTTTTTGAGTTCTTCCATTTCTTCCATTGATGTTGCTGGATGTGCCGCAACAAAATATGGGACAAGGCGTTTTTTGGTACCTTGTTCTTCATTGACTTTTTTAAATTCTTCAAGGAATAATTCAAACTCTTTACGGGTTGCTTTATTCATGGAGGCGAGAACTTTATCGGAGATATGTTCAGGAGCGATCTTTAGCCGGGTGGTGAATTGCATGATTTTCCGGAAGAGTTTTTGTTGATCTAAGATTATGTCGTGGCGAATGGCGGAGCGAAGTTCGAGAGATGTATTTTGATACTTATGGTTTAGTTTTTCGACTTCTTCAAGGATTGGAATTAAATCATCACTGATTTTTCGATGGGGACAGCCCCCGCATTGTTGATTACAATAGTCTTTTTTATTGTAGACGGTGATGTCGGTGTCGATGAGAGGGGATCGGATTTGTTCAGGGTGTTTATAGAGATCGCAATATGATCCATACATATTAAGGGTGGGTAGAGTAAGATCGTTAATTTTGGAGACGCCCTTAGCGTAGAGTGCTTCGATTTCGTTGATGATACTCTCTTTACTGCGTTTGGCAACTTCTTTGCCCTGAACCAGAGGAATGACACAAAAATTACAACTGCCCCAACAGCCGCGACCAATCACTATGGATGCTTCGAGTTTTCCAACCATGTCTTGATTAAATTGAATGTTTTTGGTATTAGGGTGGAGTTTTCTCGTGTAAGGGAAACCATAGATCAGGTCCATTTCTGCTTCTTGCAATGTGTGGGCGGGACGGTTGTGCTGTATGAAACCTAAACCGCAAGGCTCGATGAATGGGTCGTCGGGAAGGAGATAATGGACTCTGGTCAAGAGACTGAATTTTTCTTTATCTTGGATGCATTCTTCGAAACTTGGAAGAAGACGGATGGCAGGGTCGAGTTCTTCTTTTTTAATGCGAAAAGATGTGCCGTCAATTGATTTAAGGTTGAGTTTTAGTTTGAGTTGGTCGAAGGTTTGATTTTCTGATTGTAGTTTTTGTAGGCGCTCTAATAGGGTTAGGATGGAGCGCTCGGCGTTGCCGAAGAGGAGAAGGTCAGCTTTCGTGTCGTTGAGAATTCCACGCCGCAGGGTGTTTTCTTTATAGTCAAAATGAGTAAACCGGCGAATAGTAGCCTCGACGCCTCCTAAGACGGTTATGGAGCCTTTGAAGAATTGTTTGACTTTTTGAGTATAAACCATGAGGGCGCGCTCTGGAACGAGAACACCGTCGCGTTTGCGGAGCATGGGTGTGTAATTGGCGAGCATGGAGTCTAGAAGACCGGATGTGATGCAGAAAAAGTATTTTGGTTTGCCACAGACTTGAAAGTCTTCATCAGAGAGGGGTTGGCCGATAATGCCTACTTTGTAGCCTTTGTAGTTGAGTAGTCGCGAGAGAATAGCAATCCCAGAGAGGGGATGATCGTAATAGGGATCACCTGTAATGAAGACTACATCGAATTGGGTGAAATCGTTGTAGTACTGCTTTCCTTCTGCAAGGGTTGTGGGGAGGAACTCCATATGGTTATTGTTTGTCGTCTATTTTTAAGACTTTCGACGATTATGAGGAAGTATTTTGTATCATGTTCATTCTCATTATAAAAGTATTGTCTATTATCACTAGTTAGTAACAAATTGGCATAAAATTTATAAAGAAAACCGTATTTTTAAGCTTAAATAATGAGGTATACTACTATGAATCAATTAGAACAGAATGTTAGTAAATCATTCACGCTTGCCAAAAAGGACATCTTTACCCTTTTTACTCATGTGCGCCATCTTTATGGTGAAGTGGAAATGCTTCGCGCTGAAGTTGCACGCTTGCACGCAGTTCCTGCAAAGAAGGTTGTTGCGTCCAAAACATCCACGAAAGTCCATGCTGACTCTTGTGCGTTTGCCAAGAACATTAAGCCTGTGAATAAAATTTCATTTGTATCCAAGAGCGATGCATTAAATCATGGCTATGCTGCGTGTGCTTGTTTGGTATTGTAGATGAAATATACTGTCCTTGAGAGTATCGGATTACTTGAAGTGAAGGTTCCTACCAAAGTAAGAATTGATTGCGAGGAACATAGTCCACAAGCGGTGCTAACCAGTCTTATTGCGGCAGCGTATGATTTGTCTAGGGAATTTGGAGTTGCGGGTTTGGGTGGGTTGGCTGCTCTGGGTTCACCAGAATATCTTTCGACTGCGGAAGCAGCGAGTTTACTTAATTATGATTCTACGCGCTCAGTTGTTGATCGTTTATTTGGACGTCAGGATACACGTGTTCCTAGCGGCGTACATTTGTCTTATTATTCAGGACGTCCTATGACTTTACAAATCCGAATGGAGGGTAGGGGGTACGTGATGGATGGAGCTCATGTTTTTGATCGAGATATTATCCCTATTGGTGCTCTATTTAAGCGAGCGAATGAACTGCTTCCCATTGTAAGTCAAGAGTTGTTGTACTAAAAATGAGAACGATCTAT
>CAYIEX010000079.1:0-8013 GCA_964362485.1 uncultured Methanosarcinales archaeon
AAAATTCCGTAACCAATAAGCCTAAACCTATCGCCGACTCGTCGCGAAATTGTAATCCGATCCCCGACTTTCGCTACAATTGGTTTTTTCAGAACACACGTAGTATTCTTCTTTGATGGATCTAACACCACACCAACAGTTGCGGCCGAATTCACATTCAGCATTAACACTTCATTTTTGGCAAGAGGTTTCACTTCCACCTCTTCTTTACTTCCAACAACTCTATCGAGTAAGTTCGTATCAAGTGAGATTTGATAATACACTTGTGGTAATTTTCCTGGGACTCCAACCAGCGACCCTGTTAAAGAATCTGATTTGACAATCGTAGGATCAAGTGTTGTTCCAAGAGCCATACTTCCACCAGGACCAATTTCTCCTACGGGTGCTCCACCAGAAAAAATGGCCGTTATTTTCGTACGCAGCGGTTTCCAGACTTTCTTATTCTTTTCTTCCACCATGTATCCTGGAACAACTTCTATCTCGTCACCTACTTTAAATTGGCCTTGTTTAACTGTCCCACCAAGAACACCGCCAACAAGCTTTGCTGGTTTAATGCCTGGTTTATTAATATCAAATGAACGAGCAACAAGCATGAGTGGTTCTTTTGCTCCGTCGCGTAGAGGTGTTTTAATCGTGTCTTGGATCGCTTTTAAGAGCATGTCGATATTGACATTAGCACGTGCCGAAACTGGAATCACTGGTGCATTCTTGAATTCTGTATCTGCCAGAAACTCTCGAATTTGTTTATAATTCTCAAGTGCTTCTTCCTTCGAAACCAGATCAATCTTGTTTTGAACAACGATAACATTTTTAATGCCGGTAATTTGCAGCGCCATCAAATGTTCCTTCGTTTGCGGCTGCGGACATTTCTCATTTGCAGCAACAAGAAGCAATGCACCATCAACAATTGCCGCTCCCGCAAGCATCGTTGCCATCAATGATTCGTGGCCAGGCGCATCAACAAGTGAAATCGTTCGAAGTTTTGCCGGTACACCATTGCACTTCAAACATTTTTCTTTAGTTGTATAAAAATTACACTTAGAACAATGATTAATTGTAAAATCAGCATAGCCAAGGCGAATGGTAATACCCTTCTTTAATTCTTCAGAATGTGTATCCGTCCACTTCCCAGAAAGTCTCTCCGTAAGCGTTGTTTTACCATGATCTACGTGACCAACAAGAGCAATATTAAGTTCAGGTTGGATAGAAATTTTTGCCGTTTTATGATGTTCTTTCGCTGCTTCTTTTGGCACTTCCACTACTTCGGAACTCACTTCTGCAGCTTTCTTTTTAACCATTCACTAGAAGAACCGTGGCATATTTATAAAGGTTTAGGGATTTCATTCGTACTTCTCCACACGTGCAAGTCTTGCCTTTAACGCCTCATCCTGTGCCCGCAATTTCGCTTCTTCTGAATCGAGCGTTTGTTTATGATATTGGTGAATCTCCTGTGCAACTAAAGGAACTAAGCGTAATACTTGTAAGAGACTATGAGCTTCCTTCGTGTATAGTCCAAATGGTTTCTCTTCAAATTCTGAGCGCAAGAGCGATGCGACCATAGCGACAGGATTTTTTACTCCAGTATGTTTCTCAAAACCTGCTGATGTTGATATCCCAAATATTGTTCCAAAAATCTTGTTTTCAAATTGATACGATACAAATTGGTCCTGGTCCAAGAAAAATTCCTCGTCGACACCAAGATACATTCTCCCTCTAATCCGGGTAAGGGGGAAATAAAGTTGTACTGCCGAAAATCTATCATTATGAGAAGAAGTCCAATTAAAAGTTAAATTAAATTTTAAAGCTCGATATTTCCATCCTAATAACCCCGGTAGGTAATGAAGCAAATGCTCCATACTAAAATATTTTTTTTCTACTTCAAATCCAAAAGTCTTTGGCATCCAAGAAAGAGTATCGTCCTCATTTGGCAAATACGTATATGCAGCAAGCAAATATTTATTCACAAATCGCTCACCCGCTTTAAGCAATAGTCGAGGATACTCTTTTTCTCGCTTGGCAACTGACAATTCCAAGAAATGAATTCTCTCGTTAATGCTTCCAAAATCACTATACTGCCCTTCACACACAACTGCTTCGAATAGGCTGGCAGTTACACCAATCGCCCTAGTCGTTGGATCATCAACCAGTCTTGCTTGCAAATCACCAACAGTAGTGCCCACGCGCATACCACCATCTTTAACAATAGAAGATCCAACCGCTCGCTCTAAAACCATGTTCATAATACGATCCGCTTCCTGTGGTGTAAGCTGATAATCAAGAATTTTTTGATCCAGTGCCATTACCACTACTATAGAGAAAGTACTTTTTAAAGATTCTTGTAAAAAATTATCTATCTTCCGTAAATAAAGAAACCATCACCTCCCCCTCACCTTCCTCTTCATTTTACTCCACGTACTTTCTTTCTTCCGCCCAAGCTTGCGAGCCACACGGTCCTTTAAAACGCGGGAAGCTCGAGTAAACTCACGTTTCTTCACAAGACCCGATTTATCAAGTGCGTCCGCTAAATGTCCTTCCACTGTCTTTAGCACATCTTTACTAACTTTTTCAGAATTTCGAACAAGTTCTTCAGCCAGTTTTCTACTCTCAGGTTCATTTAATTTCAATTCCTTACTCACCGCGTTTGCAATGGAACGCGCTTTTTCAATACTCAGTAATCCTAATCCATATCCTGTCTTCACTGCTTTCTTTACACTCTCTTTCATTATCATCGCCTCCTTTTCATGTAAAAATAAACCAAGGGCACACTCGCCCCAATCATGATATAACTAATGGGTACACTACCAAATGTATATTTCCCCTCAGCATAGAGTAACACACTCGCGCCAATAATGAGTGCCGCAATAATCATTCCTACACTTCGCTGCATCATCACGTGCTCCATCCTTTTTTCCATCACTTCAAATTGTTGAACATGATTGTCGGGCGGTTGCACTTGCTCCAGTCGTTCAATAATTTTAACAATATGCTCAGGCAAATCCAGTAGCAAGTCGCGGTGGGCAAACGCTGTCTTTTGTAACCGTTTTGCAATATTAACTGGCGAATAATTTTTTCGCACATACTCATTGGCAAACTTCTCCAGACCAGCAGCGATTTTGAACTTGGGATCCAGTCGTACTGCAAGCCCCTCAGCTTGATAAATCGCTTTTGCCATCAAAATATGATTCGGGTCAAATAGAATCCCCTTGCGTGCGCCAAGTGCAATGACACTATAAAGTACTTTTCCCGCACTGCGCTCCCCAATGGAGTGTGAGTATACATCCCGCAACAGCGGCAATGCCTCTTCTTTAAATGAAGCCAAATCCGCATGGTCTGTGCTTTTTGCAAGCGACACAATAATTCCAAAACTCTTGTTCTCATCTTTATCAGCAAGTGAAGAAATAAAATGAATCACTTTATGGCGATCATCTTCACTCAGTTCACCCATAATCCCAAAATCAAGGTAGACCAGAGTCCCATCTTTGCGAACGAAAATATTGGCGGGGTGGGGATCCGCATGGAAAAATCCGTGCCCTAACGCTTGCTCCAAAATTGATGTAAAATAAGTCATTACCATCTGCGATATATTCACTTTATAGAGAGCAAGCGCTGTGGTGTCATCCATCTTCACGCCACGAACATATTCCATCGTCAAAACATGGCGTGAACTATACGCGGGATAAATCGAGGGCACATACAGCCCCCTTTTCTCTTTCATTGCGTCCCGCAATCGTGCCGCATTGTGTGCTTCGATTTGAAAATCTAACTCACGTCGTGTCCACAGCGCAAACTCTTTCACAACTTCAACCGGCCGAAAGTTACGCGCCCCAGTAACGTGATCTTCGACAGCTTGGGCAATCGTAAAGAGAATATCCAAGTCTGCATCAATTGTCTCTTTTATGTGGGGCCGCTGCACTTTTACAGCTACTTTTGTTCCATCGTAAAGTGTTGCTTCATGGACTTGAGCAATGGATGCTGCCGCAAGTGGTTCGGGTTTAAACGATTTAAAGATCTTCTCCAGTGGTTTACCAAGATCCTCCTCAATCACATTTCTTATTTCACAGAACGCAACAGCTGGAACATGATCTTGTAATTTGGAAAACTCTTTACAATATGCTTCGGGAATAAGATCAGGGCGTAATGATAACAATTGGCCTAGTTTCACAAATGTTGGACCCAGTCGTTCTAAGCTTTCACGTATACGCACAGCTTGAAGGGCATCTTCATTTTCGAGTGGCGTAGAAATTTTAATCCGATGTAAAAAAGGTAAATAACGGCGAAGATGCGACTTTTGAATGTAATATCCAAAACCAAGACCAGCAAGTTCTTTAAGAATTCGGCGAAATCGTACAATATCCCTAATCTCTTGTTTGAGTCCCATCACCTAAAAAAACAAGTGATCAGAAACTATATAAAAGTAATGGTAAAAGAGTGATAAAGAACTCTATTCTTCCCGCTTTTTAAGTCGAGTAAGATATCCTGCAATAACATTGCGCATTTTCTTACTTGGAATAACCGTATTTTGAGCCATTTTTTCTTTATTAGCTACAAAGTCAGCGGTGAATTTTTCCCCGTGAACTTTCATAATATCACGTGTTTTTCGTTTAACGTAAGTCGTTTTGATTCTTCCCATAGAATATCAAGTTTCAGAGTTTATTTATAAATATTGTGGTGTGTAAAGCGGTTATTAGGTGCAATCAAAATAACCATATTCAAACCAAAGCTTTTTAAAGAATCCCCTTTTTAAATTTAGTACAGCGGGGTAGGGAAGCTAGGAGTACCCGATGGGCTCATATGGTCTCCAAGACCCTGGACACCCATACCAGATCAACTCTGGAGGGTAAAGATCGGTGGTTCAAATCCATCCCCCGCTAGTTTTTCTTTAAAATAGATCGATTGTTTAATCTTAGTTATGTTCTTTGGATGTGAAGTACCAATTAATTTCATCCATTGTTCAAAATTATTATTGCCATTCAAATCAATTCTATTAATTACCGTAAATCCCTTCTCATTTCTCTTGTCTGGGACTCCATATTCACAGATGGTTGGTTTAAACCCCTTGCTGCGTAAAAAAAAATCAATCTCTTTAATTATATTTTTTGAGCGAGAACATCCCGAAATAATGGGATATTTTCCGTTTCTGAATTTGTAACAGAAGTCAGTATCTGCAATGCCTCGTATATAAAAAGAAGAATAATTAACATTATTTTTAATCCAGAGCGGAACTTTAATCTCTATTTTTGGACTCTCTTGCAGCCCTATTGAAAGCAAATATTCAACTAATTGCTTTGAGTAAATAGAGACTCCATAAAGCCTATTCGAGCTTAGTAAACGTGGTTTAACTTTAACGAAAAATAATTTTTTAAATAATGGTGCAATTATTGATTGATAGTATTCTTGCTCATCTTGTGGATTACCGGCACAAAAGATATGGTATTCATTTTTCGTATGTCTAATTTTAATATAGCCATCACCTGCAAGAACACCACAAAGGTATGCTAAATCAGGATTAAGAGAAGGAAATTTAACCTCATTTTTCATAAATCATCTTTCTTTTGTTTATTAATTATTGCTGGACTTGACCAGTGGGGAGTGGGTTTTTGGAGCACAGAAATACATAAAAACTTCGCCTTACACAATTCTACCATGAATCTTCTCTTCCTTGGTCCACCCGCAAGCGGCAAAGGTACGCAAGCAAAAATTCTTGCAAGAACATATGGCTTTACGCATCTTAACACTGGAGATATTTTCAGGCAAGCACTTGCCAACCAAACGCCATTAGGAATCAAAGCACACGATGAATACTGGGGAAGAGGTCGGCTAGTTCCCGATGAAATCACAAATGGTCTGGCAGCTGAACAGCTCCAAAAAATAAATCACCATTTCATTCTCGACGGCTACCCAAGAACCATCGGGCAGGCTCAGGCACTCGGCGTCTTCCTCCAAACATCTCCTCACACCATTGATTACATTGTTCACTTTCAATGTTCTGACCAAACCATAATCACCCGCGCAGCAGCACGTCAAACCTGTACTGGTTGCGGTGAAATTTATGGACTCGCTCGTCCACCAACAACGCAATCCTGCGATTTCTGTCAAGGAACTCTGAAAGTACGCTCCGACGATCAGCCTCATCTAATGCCAGCAAGGCTAGAAGAATATCATCACAAAACCGCACCTTTACTAGAATATTACTCACAAAGATATCCACTTGTTACAATCGATGCAGAAGGAACGATTGATCACGTACTATTACAAATAAGACATATTACCAAGAACTAACCATTACCAAAAAATCACTACCCTGCCTTGTCCCCTACCATTCCGGAAAACAAGCCCCTACAGGATGATATTCATAATCCTTCTCTGTAACATGCACCGGTGTTACAGCCATAACGGTTTGCAATGACGATGAATATTCCGTCTCGCCACGCATGAACCCATAAAAATCAAGTCCCAGTGGAAAACAGCTGAAGCGTTTGGCAATAACCTCTTTCAAAAAAGTATAAGCTTCGGGCGATCTGTTAAATGGATTGGAGACATATTCACCACTCATCTCTTGCCAATGCCCCCGCTTTTTAGAATATTCAATACCATCAACAAGAGCTGCTGGTATATCAAAATTCAGAAGTACCGGCCTATTTAATCCAAACTCACATGCACGATACAATCCCCGAGAATCTTTTCCCACAACATTACTCCATTGGTCAATCACAAGTTCTTCTAGCTTTGCTGGATTAATCTTGTCTCCAGGCCTTCTACTCAAAATAACTGCATCGCGCCAACGTCCCATACTACATTTATCCTCTCGTCATTTTAAATTAATTTCTATTCCCCAATCATCACAACACCTTCTGCACCGATTGCAGATCCTCAATTCTCTTCTTATAAGGAATTCCCATTCGGAAAAAATGAAAGAACACTTTTCCAATCCACTCCACCCACTCTTCATCCATAATGTGATAATATAACTCCATTTTCTTTTTTAGTTCGCCAGCAGCAAAGTCCGCAGGATCCTTTACTTCCTTCATTTGCACGAGTTTCGAATCAACCACCACTGATCGCAGCGGCTGCTGCACGTGTCGGATTTCAATAGCTGCCCACCCAACTCTGTTATTGATACTTTCTACATTCATAATATTGCTAATCCCTGGTAAATCAATGCGGGTAATAATTTTAACAGACACCTTCCGTTGTGCTATTTCCTCTAGGACTCCAAGCAATGTACCATATTTATCTCCCAGTCTTGTCCAACTTAAATTTCCAGAAAAAATCAAAACCTGCTCCTGCGCTCCTCGCAGCAAAGCCGCAAAATCAGAAACCGGTTCATCCACCACAACCCTTCGTTTCTCAATCGCAATGTGTTGATAAATATCAAAAGGGCTAAAATCTTTTTTCTCAACACCACGCTTTATTTTATCAAAAAGGTCTTCTTGCGCTTGATGCCCATGAATCTTCTCAAGATTATTCCAATATACAACCTTAAGCGCTCCACGCGTCCCGCCACGAAATGTTCGTGTTCCAATCGTGCCCAACTCTGACGCAATCTTTTCCACATAGGTGTCCGCAGTTCGCCAATTAAGTGTGAGTGTCTGCGCAATCTCGTGCACCGTGCGTGGCTTAATATAAACAAGGTCATTGATTTGTTTAATCGTCTCTTGGGATAACATAAAACACCTAATACCTCACTCTACAACTCTGTGCTGTCTTTTGCAGCAACAAAGACTATCTTTTCTACAACTATATTAATATTTCATGACTCAAAAATATGTATTAACCGGTGGCCCCTGTACAGGAAAAACCACCCTTCTCGAACACCTCTGCGACCGCTATACTATAGTTGCCGAATCTGCGCGGGAAATTATCGCCGAACAATCGATTTCTCCTCAGCCCATCCTTCCCTGGACAGACATCTACAACTTTCAACTCCTCGTACTCTACCGACAACAGCAAAAAGAAATATCCCTTAATGGGAATGACGCGTTTCTCGACCGTAGTATTATTGATGGGTTAGCC
>CAYIEX010000080.1:0-3518 GCA_964362485.1 uncultured Methanosarcinales archaeon
AAGTTGTTGCTTACAAAAGCTTGATGCAGATTTCCTCCAACGCTGCGTTCGCGCTGAATAACAATATTTTCTGTCCTCTCCGATGGGCCCAGAGTGGACTTTGCTTTTGTTTGCAGATAGGTACACCCGCCTTGTTCATCGGTGTTATAGAGTTCATATCGCACGGGAATTGATCTGCGACTTTCGGGGTTCTGATAGGTGCTGCCACGCGTGACGCGATAGACGCAGACATCTTTATCCTCAGGGACAGTCTGGTCATAATTTTCAAAGACATTCTTGATGACAAAACCGCCAATGTTGAATTGGATCTCGTTAATTTGTGCTGCAGTGAATGAGTCTTTATTAGGGTCCTGACGCGAACGCAAGCGATTACCCACAATGTCATAGTCACCTTGAGCAGTAATTGAACCTTGGATATCTAACGAGATTTGATTGTTGCCGCGAGGGATAATTTTGAACGAGCGCTCGCCTTCTTGAATCGTTGTTGGTTCACTTACTTTGGTCGGACCGCGATTACAGCCGCTGTTGCTGCGGGTATCGTCAACTATAATGTTAGGTGAATTGCCGCCAAACATGGATTCGGTAACTGGAGCAAGAGTATCTTCCATGATGAATGGACCATTGACACTAGTAGGAATAGCCCTGATGTTTTCTTCGGGGGTAATCCCCGGAACTCCTCGTACGGTTCGCTTGAGACAATAGCCTTTGCCATCAACATTTAGGTGAACACCTGTTTTGATAATATCACCAAACGTATAGAGGTTGGGAGTGTCACAAGGCATACGACTTTGGGTGCGATCATTCCAACAGGAGACATAGGGTTCTTCCAGATTTGCGCCGCCAAAGCCAAGGATGTTACTCAACTCTGGACAGGTAAAGCGTCCGCTCGTTACATCAGCGCGACAGCCGGCAACTAATCCTACGGATCTATCAGCGATGGGGAAGTAGAATGTAGCAGTGTTGCCTTTTACGTATTGCTTATCAAAGCAGAGTTCTTCATTACCTTTTTCGGAAGCGTCAAGTTCCAATTCAACGATTACATGATCATAGCGATAGTGAGAGTTGATTCGCATCGGAGACTCAATTGGAACGCTGAGC
Source organism: uncultured Methanosarcinales archaeon (assembly GCA_964362485.1). Taxonomy (GTDB): domain Archaea; phylum Nanobdellota; class Nanobdellia; order Woesearchaeales; family GW2011-AR9; genus CAMAVK01. The sequence continues at coordinate 1,099 of CAYIEX010000080.1, forward strand.
AAATCACCGGAGGGAATATTGAATCCGGCTGCACCTGGAATATTACGTGTTCGCTCGCCTTCAAATGGAGAGGCTGAATTAATATTAAGACAATCGCACTGCTGACCATCACACGTTTCATCAAGGTTAGGATTTCCCTTGTCTTCTGGACCAATACATTTGAGTTTCACATTCCAACGTTTAATTTTACAGCCTGCTAAGATGACAGCGCCTACTTCATAATTATAGACCGCTGTTTGCTGCGCGGGGTCAAATGTACTTAATTCACGACTTGCCGGAACTACAAGGGGTGTAGTTTTGGTAGGGAATGAATAGGCGGCATCCAATAGAAAATCTTCCGTGAAAAGAGGAATATCATAGCCAAACATACCTAAACAGATTGATTGGGCAAAGCCTTCGACACCGCCTTTGAAATATTCATTGAGTTTGGCATTGCCGTAATCTTCTTGTAAATCGTTAATGGAGGTGGAGATTGATTCGGACATCGCTTCGCCGCCATTTTCCACAAACACGCCAATGTCTCCAAAGACAGTTTCTTTTGCAACATCATCAAATGTTGAAGGGGTACAGCCACCGACGAGGGAGGAAATGCCTTTATACATTAGACCGCAGACGTGCTGCGTGAATAACGCTTTACACATTCCCGCATCATGAATCCCTGTGTACTTGGCTTCAATGAGGCAGTTACGCAATCCGATGAGGACGTTTTCAAGCATCTTCATATTTTTGAGGATGCCGGAGAGACATACTGTTTGCACTGTTCCTAAGAGTTGGGTGTGAGGATTGACTTGATACTCGGTTTTATCCTTATCATTGGTGTGGATATAATCAAGGATATAATCAGCGCCGAAGGCTCCGGAGAGATCTCGTCCTGTATAATATCGTTTAGGATTATAATATGTACCGGCACGATGCCCCGATTCACGATAGATTGCATCTTGTTGATAGAACCATTCTTCTTTAAGACCGGCTTCTTTGTCTTCTTTGGTTGCAGCACGAACAAGCTTGTTAGGTGATTCTTCGGTTTTTTCACCAGCACAGACACATTGTTGTAAGATGGGTTGACCATCATCACCGAGAGCTAAATCACCGACTGGAAGCGCACCACTCCGCTCTATTGGACCTTGCGCGATATTTCTTTTAAGGAAACAGTCTCTGGTGTAACCGGCAGCGTAGCGGGGGAGACTATCCTGCTCAGCATTGCCGCGTTTTTCACCCAACTTGAAATCAGATTTTGGATCTTGTAAGACAATTGTTCCTGCGTCATCAGGGCGTTCATCGTAACAGCCGTTCGTGTCACCGTAGGCAATGTCGGGACCATAGCCTGGTTTGCGAGGTGTTCCACAAACTTGCTTACAGGTTTGATCTTTTCCAACAATGAATGTGTCAGAATCCTGTGGTTTGAAGACCAGCAGATTAGCTTGTTTTGGTTGTAAGTCAGGAAGTTGGCTGCCAACAGCAGTTAATAGATATACACCTTCCTCGCCATCCCTTTTGATTCCAAATCTTGCCAGACGCTCATCGGCACCAGGACTTTCATCATTAATATACAGTGTAAGATCCACTGTTTGCCAACATACCCCAGTATAATCTTGTAATTCGGGTCGGTTGTACAGAGGATTCTTAATTTTCTCACGACAATTTTCAATTTTAGTAAGGGGGACACCACGTCCGGTGGCGGCGCATTGTTGCTGTTTGATAATTACTTTTTCAATATCTTCGATATTTTCATCAGATGTCCACCCCGCAGGTACAGCGCGACAAAAAGCGCGATCGCAACTCCATTTATACAGTTGGTCAATTCCGGCTTCGACTTTCCATGCCGTTGCGGTACTCGGACAGCGTTTGTCAAGAGAAACGAGATTCCACTCGGATGATTCAGGAGTTGATTTGAGCGCAGCAACTACTTGCTCATAATTTTTACCAGGAAAATTAGCATCAGTGAGAAGGCCCGCATCCCAGAGTTCTTTCCAATTTTCCAGTGTGCTTTCTGGATAAAGACGATTTTGATTTACGGGGCAATGTTTCACGTCATCTTGAGCATCATTTGTTTTGACACCTTTTTTGACAACACTATAATAGGTCTCCATTTTACTCGTGAGAATTCGGGCGCCACGCAGAATTGTTCGTAACAGGAATGAACCAATGCAGCTATAACCGCTTACCAAATAGGCTTTCTCTACATAGGGCCTCGTTGTTTGAAGTTGGTTGATCGTCCAGTTGAGTGAATCTATTCCTTCTTCTGCTAAGAAGTCAGGCAGTAATTCTTCACTTTCAATGGGGATGTCTACGAAATAACCAAGATCATAACAGAAGAATTGGGTCTTAGGGGGACTTTGCGCTTTTTCTCCTTCTTTAGCGCTGGGTTTCGCGCGCGCGAGAGCCCTGAAAGCTTTCGGGGCCGGGGAGCCGCCTTTTTC
>CAYIEX010000080.1:3528-7839 GCA_964362485.1 uncultured Methanosarcinales archaeon
TCGTAGTACGTTACTTTAATACGCATGGGGAAGACGAGTTGACGTTTCTTAAAGTCATTCCATAAATCATCTTCGCGTTTGGTGAGTTCTGCTGCGGGTAATAGACGCCAGGTAGTATACACCACGGAACGGTCATTGTTGTATACTTTGTTGGGTTGGTTGCGAGGCATTAATTTACAGCCGAGGCTGAATCGATCGTCTTTTGACATGGCATCGGTACACGCCGGTTCGAATTCAATGGAATCGATTTTGATGCCCTTTTGAAAAGTTTCATCCTTATTGACACCAGCAAGGTTTTGTCCAAGATAACGCAGTTGGAACGTTGCTTGAATTTCTTGGCGTCCATCATCCATGAGTTGAGGAACGAGCCGGAGTGGACCCTGGAATTGGGGAAGGGAATCAATACTAAAATCAAAACTGCGTGAAGAACAACTGTTGATGCGAACAGTGTCTTTCGCATATCCTACTCGCCCCCCTTTATCCTCAGCAATAACATAAACGTAGAATGCTTTTTGTTCTGTTTCTGGTCCGGCTTGAAAAGGATAGATGGGATCATTAATGAGGCCACTGGGAAGTTCTCGAGGTTTGAGATCTTTGAGTTGGATATCAGTAATACTACGTCCGTCAAAGGAAACATCGTTAAAAGAATAATCGCCATTTTCATCTGCAGTGGTTTTAGCGTAAGCGCGATCGAATTGCGGATTGTATTCAGCTACTTGGGGTTTAAAGACATAGAGATAGACGTCTGCTCCAGGATCAGTTTTACCATGAATGTCGGTTGTCGCACGGTCTTCATAAAATTCCCGACCGCGTTCAAAATCAACCGTTATTTGTGGATCTTGCGTGTCTGCGTAGATAGAAATTTCTTTGGTAGAGGTGTGGTTGATGCGATCGGTTGCGGTGATGATAAGATCATTGGCGCCCTCTTCCAAGGTGAGAGGAATCTCAAGATGAGCACCTTGTGCGGTGGTTAATTCAGACGTTCCTTTCATTACACGAATCGTTACATTTTCTGAAACGTTGATTTCGAGAGTGAATTTACGTTCTCCCACTACTTTAGGTATGGATCCTAGTATCATACGGGGAGTACTGACGTCAGCGTAGGTTGCAGTTTGCAGTTGCGCTTTGTTGCCGGCAGGATCTTTAGATTCAAGCATGAGGGTGTTGAGTTGGTCTTGAAGAAGAAGGATATTTTCAAATTTGAAGACCGATTCATCTTTACCAATCGTTTTGGTCGCAACAAAATTGTTATTAAGAGTTAGACTTATTGAAGATCCCGGTTGGGTTGTCCCCGTAAAGGAGAGTGCAGTTCCTTCAATAACTTCGGGAATGTCAGCCGTTAGTTCGGGCGGTGCAGTATCGGGAGGAAGAGTAGTGAACGTGTAGAGATTGCCACTATTGTCATCCGTAATGTCTGCGCTTTGAACTTTAAAGAGATAGGCAGTTTCAGCATTGAGGTTACTTACCGTCAGTTTGTGATTAGTGGTCGGGATGGCGTCTCCTTGCGAAGATAACGTTGCGGGGTCTTGACCATAAGATACGATGGTGTTTGCTGGTTCATCTGTATCATAGACAATTGTTGCTTGAGTATCCGTGATATCTTCGGTGTGCACATTGCGGATTTCAAGCGCTTGAACGAAGGTGAGATTGAGAAGAAGGAAGAGAACGAATAGTGTCAATGTCTGTTTTACCTGTGATGCTCTGTGTTTTGAGGTTCTCTTCATCTTAGCGCACCTCGGGAGCAGGAACTGTTTTACTTTCCTCGCCTAAATTTTGAAGCAGTTCATATTTAGCATCATCTCCAAATGGAGTCGCAATGGTGTGAAAAGTGAGGCGTGAGAGACCTTGGACATCGGACCAGGGTAAAGTCCAGTTGGTATGATACGAAGCAGTGAGTTCATCATCAGCAAAAACATTAATGCTTAGGTCATAGGTAAATTCAGCCTTGGCAAGAAAAGTTAAATCTTGGGCGGCAGCAACTTTAGGATCAAGGTTTGGATTTAAGACAATACTTGATTCGTGGTTGGGCAGATGATTAGGGTTGTATGTTTCATTGCCGCGATTAAATGTAAGTGCAATGAGGGCGTATTCGTTATCTTCAAGTTCTATAGCTGGCCCAGGGATTCCATCTTTGACAATATGTTTTACCACGTTGATACGGGTACTCGTGACGGGATAGAGAGGAATGAGTTTAAGATCGATGATAGCGTCTTGCTCTGTAACTACACGTTCAGCATGTTCAGTGTAGTAAGGTTTTATTGCGCGCATGATGCCACCAACACAGTAAGGAAAGTTGGCTGTCAGGGCAGCAACATCGCCCATGCCGGCAAAATTGTATTCTGTTTTTCCAATTTTACACTCATATTTTAGGCAGGTGAAAGTAACGTTGGCGCCTTCGAGAGGCTCGGTGGTATAGACTCCCGTAAATGGGTTATCGACTACCTCGGTTGTACGAACGGTCATGGATGTTCGTCGATTGCCGCAGTAATCATCATCGTTAATGGTTGTTGTCAAACGGGTCTGGCTGGGGATTAAATTGAGATTGCGGTTGGGAAGATTATTCTGAAGATGCACGGTGAAGGGTACTTTGAAACTGTAACCGGTGGTGTCATCAATGAGAGTCATCAAAACGGGGAATGATGTGTCGTAGGTGAATTTCCAATTTTGTAAACAAAAGACCTGAAGATATTTGTTTTTTGTTGCTAAGTCGTTACTTTTCAAATATGCCCCGCTACGTGGAGTCACATCAAATGTAAATGGATAATTTTCATCGAAGTGGAATTGAATGGTGAGATCTTTTTCATTAAGATCGGGTCCGATATTCCAAAGATAATGGCTTTGGTAGTAGGGCGTTTCTACAGAGTAGGCGCGTGTGTTAGTGCCTTGGATTTGGACTTCACGAAGATTGACACGCAGGAGTGCTTTTAATGTGTCTTGCGCATCTTTAATCTTCCATTGCTTTTTGGAGCAACTGAATTCTAAGCCGGCGACAGGAAGCTGGGGATGTTCGAGGGCAATGAGATCCTGCGTGAGATCTTCAAATTTTAAGTCTGCCATTTCGGCGTTGATTATTCTTGCGGCAAGATTATGAATAGTTTTCAGTTTGATTGGAGAATCATAGGTGTGATCAACAAGGGTGCTAATAACTTCTCCCGCTTTGTTTTGGATTTCTAGTTCCCAATGGACTTTAAATAGGGTTTTTTTATCCAGAAGTTCAGTTACGGATTGTAATTCACTTTTCTCGGTGATTATATAGGTGGTGGTAAATGTATTTTGACCAAAGACGCAGGTGCGTAGGTTTGCTTCGATATGGCGGTCAAGCCGTTCTTTGAGTTGGTCTTCAGTAGGAATCGCTGTATCTTGGCCGTATGCCCAATAGGGAATGACAACAATGGGGGATACTCTAAGATGTCGGTTAGCATCATTTTCAAGGTGTTCAGGGACTTCAATATAACCACCTTGTAAACCCATCGTGGTGAGCCCCTCTTGAGCTATTTGGCGTAAACACCCTTCTAGGTATGTTTCAATAGTTCCTTTTTGGGTAGGAATGATCTCACCAGGATTGAATTTAACAACCTCGTATTTGTAGAGAAGCAGAAGCGCAATGGTGAGAAGAAGAACGATTCCCAAGATGATAAAAACGGTTACTTGAGCTTTGCGGGCTAAGGAGGGTAGAATACCAAATACATCACTCTTCAACCTCTTTTTGAACATGGGCTAGAGGAGTGATTAAATCTTTATAAAGCTTCTGGATTGATGTCGTCTTAAAATGGGGGTTGGAGAGCTCCTGAAAATGAGGATTATAAAAAGTCTGAAAAAATAAAGAGAAGTTTGCATACAAGAAATGAAGAACAATACTTCATTTCTGTACAGAAACGAGAAATAAACCACATTTTATTTCTGTTCAGAAAATCCATGATTTTCTTGAATCAAATAACTTTTTGATTTCATGTAATTGATATTTTTTAGGCAAACTGAAGAAAGAGAAGAATATCTCTTTCTGCATAGGAAATCATAGATTTCCATATTATCTAAGAGCACGAGATGAAGCAGTGACTTCATCTGTGCCCCAGTGAAGTAGTTTCTTCACTCAGGACTCTGTCACTATGGTTCCGAGGTTGCCGCGAGCAACCTTTGAAATAGTCGTAAATTTGGCAAATAATAAATCAAATAACACCAAATTTACTATTTTTCAAAGTTCTCTAAAGGGTTTTGTGAATTGTTTTGAAAGTTAAAATCTAACAAAATAATGAGAAAAAATCGCGTAAAAAATGAAGAGAACAGTTTTACCCAATGTAATTGATTTCCTTA
>CAYIEX010000081.1:0-7822 GCA_964362485.1 uncultured Methanosarcinales archaeon
TAAGCATCTTTTATAAGCCCGACGACTAATCGCGCAGGTCGGACACCAATGACCCCTCAGGACAGAGGTGGGGACTGCTTTCCAGATATGCTTATTTTGGCATTGCCACTCTAATTTTGTTTTATTGTTCACATAAGTACTGGATAAACAAAGACCAAACTTTGATTCAGCGAATTTTTTCATATGTGAAATATCTAATTTCTGGCACCCCATACAGACCGGACACCAAGTACCCTCCCTTATACAATTTGGTTTGGCATTCCATTGATGCTTCAAATAACATTCCCAAAGTAAATGAATCTTGCTATTTTTATAAGCTTTGGAGAGACATCTTCCTCCTTTTGCAGAAGCAATTGATCTCATTTCTTTAAGAGATTTTTCTTTATCCATTTATAATATTAAGTACAATATAAATTATAAACCTTACTTGAGTTCAATAACCATGCCTTCCCAGCCGGGATTCAGAAGTGTCGTCTTCCCAATTTTATCCGTCTTCCCAACAGTTTCATGAAGATGGCCAGAAATAGCCAAGCGTGGCTGTATTCTCTCAATAAATTTCCGATAATCCTTGTTACCAACATGTCGGCCTTTTCCAGTTAAATCATCAAGAGTAGTATTAAACGGTGGACCATGCGTTACAAGAATTGTCTTATGCTCTTTATATTTTCCATACCACTCACGGGCCATCGTTCGAAACTCCGCATCTTGTTGCGCAAAACCCCCGCCACCATACCCAATAAAATAATAATCACCCACCTTACGGGAATTTTTATGCAGATTTATACAAAACGAATAATCACGAAGAATCACATCGAATTCACCCTGTGCTTCTTCATGATTTCCAGGAATGACATACATTTTTTTACCACATTTTGAAAACGCATTTAAAACATCGCGTAATCCACGTCCAAATGTAGAAATATCCCCACAACATACAATAAATTCAACATCAGTTTCTAACGCACGTTTCACCAGTTTCGCACGTTGTTCCTTGTCATTATGCAAGTCCGTAAAAACAAGAAATTTCATAAAAAAGAAAAATTAAGCTTCAACTTCTTCTTCAACAGCAGCAGGTTCAGCAGCATCTTTTTCAAAAACCGCTTCAGGAGTTCCCTCACCCTGTACTTGAAGAACACGAATTGCAAGCTCTTTAATAGGATAAATCTTACTCAACTTTTTCTTAAGAGTGCTTTGCAGTCTCATGGTAACCACATTTGTTAAGAATGTTTCAAAATCATTCTTGCTCAGCTCCTCTTTAATACCCGCAGCAAGATGCTTACGAATCACAATTTGAACTGAGCGATGAGTTTTATGAAGAGTTAACGCAATGGTTTTAAGCATAATCTTTTTCCCATCCTTACTCACAAAGACCATGTAATCATCCATACGATCAGCATTCTTGCGAACCATACGCTTAACATACGATGCCGTAAGTTCATAACCCACATTTTCAGTAATGAGAGTAGACCCGCTTACTCCGCTAATAACAAAGCGAGCATAGGCATTTTGATCCTTAACATTACCAGTAAGCTCTTTAAGATTAATTTTCATTAAGCGACCAACAGCAGCAGTAGGAGTAGCTAAATACGCTTCACCAATCTCTTTTTGGCCAAATAACTTAGGAGCAGTAATTCTATACCACACTTTCTTTTGTGCTTTAATACGACTTACTTTCTTTTTATCCTTCTCATTCTTTGTCATTTTAATTAGCTATCCTCACAAGAGTAGATACCCGGTATACAAGACTAGATTTAGGGGTTATTTAAAAAGATTGCGGGATTTTGGTCAAATACCCCCATGTTATGAATCTGTGAATATTGAACCTACGAGGGGGGGGTATGATCCTACGAGGAATCTCGATACTTAAATACATCCAAAGGAAGATATTGTTTTTTATGGAATGTAAAAACTCGAAAATTATCTGTATCTTCGATAACCGCATCAAACTTCTCTCGCAATTGAAGTAAAAATGCCCTAAATTGCCCCCGATCTTTCGTCTCAATATATAACAACGCATCCCATTCCCCCAGAGTTTTTACAAATTCGATAACACAGGGGTGGTATTTGCAAAATGACCGAAACTCATCATCTTGACCAATCGTCATGGAGCGAAACTGAAGTAAAACCATATTTGTTGCAACTCCCAAATCACGCAGTTGCAATACTAATCGATAGCCCCGAATAACATCCTCTTTTTCCAGTGCACGTAAATGAGTAAGAGTAGTTTTCGAGGATAAATTACTTCCTGCGGCAAGATCAACAAGCTTCCTATTTCCTTTAACAAGAGATAATAATAACGCTAAATCAAGAGTGGAAAAAATCTTCTCTTCCCGATCACCGCCAACCACTATATCAGTATTATTCTCACGCGAAACAAGATATGATCTAGGATAAATATGTTCAACAACCGTAGTTAAGATCATACGTACTCGCAAACTATCATGTTCAGCAACAAGCGCCCTCATATTCTTGTTAAACGCCGACGGATTAGCAGACGCAAACACGGCAATCACATCATACTTACCATCACATTCTATAACGCCAATAATGCCTTCATGAGACCCAAGAGTATCCAGAACTGAACGAAACTGAGACTCACTTTGATAGTAAACTTTGAAAAAAACGTAATACGTAAAAAGCCCAAACCGAGAATAATCGATAACAGGACAGAAACTGTTCACAATTCCTTGACGGATAAACTGCTGCACTTTATGACTAACGAGTTGTTCACTCATTTTTAATTTACGAGCAATGGAAGTATAGGAGTTTCGATAATTACAATCTAACTCGTAAATAAGACGAAAATCTTTCTTTGTAAACGACATTATTTGTAAAAAAGTAAAACTTATTCAAAAATGTATCGAAAATACAAATATTATCATCAATACTTTAAAAAAAGAAATAGGCCACCGAGAAATTAAGGGGGAGAGATGGGACTATACTATGAAACTAGAAATCGCTCTTCTCCATCAAGGAGACCCCGAAAGTCAGAATGCGGCGGCTCGTAGATCAGCTCATATAACAGACCGCATTAGTAAATCATTACTTGAAGAATACAAGGTCCATAATCTATTTGTAGATGATGAACGTAAATGGGTTGATAAAGCGAGCTCCTTGCGGTCAAGTAAAGTACTGGTGTTTAATGCAGCCGACTTAGGTTTATACCATAATAATGCATTTGAGTCCCACATAGTTGCCATTTTAGAAACATTAGATCTTCCCTACACAGGATCCTCAAGTAGAACATTAACAACTTCTATTGACAAATACACTACCAAGCTCGTTCTTCAAGATGCAGGTATCCCTACACCAAAAGTATATCTCTTAAGCAACGTACCAAAAGAGATAGAGTTTCCCGTCATATTAAAACCACGAAGAGCGTATGGCAGTCGCGACATTGCACCTTCTTCTATCATTAAGAGTGGTAAACAATTAGAACAGAAAATAAATGAAATCACCAACAGCGACTCCCCTCTCAAAGAGCACATTCTTGAAGAATACATTGAATATGCTGATCTTCCTGAAGTAACAGTAGGTTTTATTGGCAATGATACAACACGAAAAGTTCTCACTCCCCTAGGATTCACCTTCGGAGCAGGGTATGCAAACCGACCAAAAATCAGAGATTTCGAGTCTAAATTTACCGAAGGCAGCGCAACGTATGGTCAATGTGTACCTGGACCGCTCACATTGTCCCAACCGTTACAACAACTCCTTGCGCAAAATACCAATCTTATCGCAGAGAATTTGGAAATAGCCGACTACGGCCGATTCGATTTTAGAATTAAAAAGGAGGGAACCCTTCTTGTGCCTTATATTATTGATACCAATGCAAATCCGGACCTTAACGATGATGCTAGTCTTTTTTTAATGACCAACCATGAAGGTTCTAATTATCAGCAATTTATTAGACAAATTGTAAATGCTGCCAGGCAACGCTATGACCTCAAAAACTAATCTTGGAATGGAACAAGAATTCTTGCTCATAGATAACCATGGTTACGTCGTAAATAATGCCGATGACATACTTAATGACAATGATAACCGTGAAATTTGTGTTGCTGAAGCAACCCACGCCCAAGTAGAAGTAAACTCATCACCTGCAGATTCCATAACACAATTAGAGCTGGACTTACAGGCACGTTATACTGCTCTTGAAAAAGTATGTGCAAAACACCAAGTAGTACCTCTCCCTGCTAGTGAATTTGGAGCAAAAAATGCTCGTAGCCGCTCCGGTAAAGCACGCTACGACATCTACGAACTAATTTTAGGAAAAGAAAACAACGACAAAACAAATACCATCTCAGGCATTCATATCCATTACTCCATTATTCCCGGCTTCGAAGTAGAACAATATTCGCTTCTTCAGGCATTGGACCCCCTATCCTATGCAATAAGCTCAACTTCTCCTTTTCGCTATGATGGAGTTAATAGTTTAAATTGCCATCGGGTCAATCTTGTTCGTCATGATGCCTTTAGAGACTTTCCACTCCACAGTAAGCTTCAAAATTACCCCACCAGTATGGCAGAATTAGACAGCCGGAATGATAAAAGATTCCAAGAGTGGCAGCGTGCTTCTGGCCTATCATCAAACGAGTTTTCTAAGTTCTTTACACCAGAAAATACAGGATACGCCCCTATTCGAAAACGACCTTCAATTGGCGCAACAGGAACATTTGAAGTGAGAACTTGTGACACTACTCCCCTTGACATCGCCCTTGCCATTAGCGCACTATACAAAGGTGTATTAGAAGCAAGTATAGACCAAAGAAAAATATCCATCTCTAATAATGACACTTATCATTTGTACCCCGCCATAAGGCTCCCCCACTTGAAAACTCTCCTATCTCTTGAACGAATGGCAATCAAGCAGGGAATGGGAGACAGCCACATCCGCTCATATGCTCAGCAAGCATTGTTTCTTGCACGTGAGGGCCTGCCGTGTGACGAACACAAGTATCTACAACCGATTCAAGAAATGATCCAGACAGGTGAAAATCCTGCCACAAAACTCATTAAATACCTAAGAGAAAGCGATCAGTATGCACCACAACTTACTCTTCCAGCACGTGCGAAAGCCAACCTATTTATCCGATCACTGTACAAAAGGAGCCTAAACCATGACCACGAATGTTATTGAATTTGTCTTAAATCCATTCAGACAAACACCCGGACTTTGCGGTGCTGCAAGCCTTAAAATTATTCTTGAAACATTTGGTATTTCAAAAACCGAAACTGAGTTAGCAACAATGAGTGGAGCAACACCAGAAATGGGCGTGCCAGCAACGGGTATTGTAGCCGCATGTAGCTCTTTAGGATTCAAGGCTACAATTATAGATCATGCCGAATTGAGCGATATCGAACAAAATCTTCAAAACAAAAAACCCCTCATGGTCCAATGGTGGCTCCACGATGATGGGCATTGGTCACCCGTGACAAGAATAGATTCAGAAAATATCTATTTGCAAGACCCCAACTTAGGCTCAGTACGAGCTCTCACAAGAGAAACCTTTTATCGCAACTGGTTTGACTTTCACCGCTCCGTTATGAAAACAGAAAATCTACTTCTACGCCGCATGATTGTAATCGAACGCGCATAGACCATAAACTTATAAAGCGGTTTTGGTATAATGACCTCTTTTGATGTGAAACCATGTGTCGCATGCTCCTTGCCTTGGGCAATATCGAACCAAAAATTATCATTGAAGACGCCGCTCTCATGGCCAAAGACCTCACATTTGATCATGAACACAATGCATCTGGAAGAGGGGTCTTTCCCCACGGACATGGGTGGGGTCTGGCATACATAGAAAAAAACAAATTCCAAGTAGATAAATCAGTAAAAGCACTCTATAAAGATAAAGAAAGAATATTATACCACAATATCAAAACGAGCTTCCTTCTCATCCACGCAAGACAAGCAACTGTTGGAAAAACACAAATCCATAATACCCACCCATTTTATTTTGTAAAAAAAAGCATAGGCAGCTTCATTTTCTGTCACAACGGTACAATTAAAGAAACAATTAAACACGACCATCACTTCAAAGTACAAGGAACAACAGATTCAGAGCAGCTCTTCTATGCCATCCTTACCCATTTTCTTCCATTAAGAGACCCAAAGACAATTCCAAAAACAATTAATGAATATTCCTACCCTATTGGTTGCAACGTCATTCTCGCTACACCAACAACATCGTATCTTAGTATCAATTGTCACTCTTGTCCAAAATATGTCGAAATGCACATGCTTCAACAAAAAGATAAACTAATCATTAGTTCAGAACCGCTTCCCCATATCAAAGGAACATGGAAAGAGCTGCCAAGCGGAACCCTTCTTGAAATTGACAATAAAACGAGGGCAGTTAAAAATCTAACACCTGACACACCCAAGATTCTTAGTGCACTCTAAACCCTTTGGCCCCTAATATTTTCCTAACTGACTCATCAATTTTCTCCTCGGAAATTTCCCCACTCTCCACCGCTCGAGCTACAACCCTAATCATGTGATAAACCTCTTGTGGGTCCTCATTAAAGTTAAGAATCAAATCATTGCCTGCGGCAAATACAGCAAGATACATCTCCTCTGTGGAACCATAGTAATTACGTAAGCCCAGCATATTAATTTCATCCGAAATAATAAGACCATCGAACTGCTTTCGAATTCCCTCAATAACCGTAGGATCAACAACAGCAGGAATTCCATGTGAATTAATTGCCCCGGAACTGATAACATGACTTACCATCACTGCATTCACATCACCTTTTGAGAAAAGAAACTCATACGGATAAACATCAACATCATCAATTGTTGCCTCAACCAGATTTTTGTGCGGATCGCGAATGACCAACGTTTTACCAGGATAGTGTTTAGCAGTAGCAATAACTCCTTCATTTTGCAACCCCAAAATATACGACTGAGCAAGTTCAGCAGTAACAGTACTATTACCCGGAAATGACCGGCATTGCCAAATTGCATCTCCTAAATCAACAACAGGCGCATAATTAATCCTAAATCCAAGATTTGCTAAAAAACGTCCATCATCTCGCCCCTTTTGAAATGCCTCTCCTGGCGTTGTCACTTTTGATACAGGCTCAGACGAGCGAAACGCTGCAAACGGATTTAAACATCCTTCTAAATCCACCGTCACAAAAAAAGGAATATTCATTCCTTCTTGATACGATTCAATCCTCTCTTGATAACCCTGTTCAGAAGCAAGAGCAAAAAGATGAATTCCGCCTACCTGCAATCGTTGAAACGCTTCACGATTATGCTCTACGCCTGCCACAATAACCATTTGTGCAATCTTTTGTTCAAGGGTAAAATCATCCAGGATAATTGTATTATCAACAATAGCGACAGGAGCTGCAGGAGGGATTAAACGACCCTGTGCTTTGGCCACATTTAAACTCCCTAAAAAAAGAACAATACACGCAAGTACAATAAACAATTTCTCTTGAGTAGAGAGATATTTTTTCACGGCCAAATCACCTGCTCAGAACAATATTGACGCGCTTTAAAATTAAGATTATACGAAATTAGACTCGCACCAGTCTTACATGCAATATCAGTACGTACACCTTCAACTATGTGTTGCAAAGGAATACAGTCAAGCTGCGCCCGGGCTTCAAGACAACATCGGTTAAGATCCAAGCTCTGGGCGGATCCATTATACAAAACAGCACAAAAAGGCTCTTCGCCATCAAAAAGAGATCGAACTTTGCCAACACTAGGCAAAGAAAAACCCCCTAATTTAAGAAGTATTAAATTAATAAACAGTAAAAGGCTGAAATTAACAACAAAAAATACCCTTTCACGCCG
>CAYIEX010000082.1:0-7553 GCA_964362485.1 uncultured Methanosarcinales archaeon
TAGGTGGGTAGTGACTATATAAAGTTTACGGTAAACGATTAGCTATACTCAAATTGCTAATTTGGGGTTATGATGTTGTCCCAAAGAAGAAGAAAAAAGAGAAGGAAAAAATCTTATGCTTTCAGGTATTTGTCATAGAAAACTGTACGGACTTCGGTTTTCCAGGTACGTGCTAGACGTTCAAAGCCTACAATATCCAATTTATTCTCTTTTCTATAGAGATGTTGCTGCAATTTAGTTTCGACATCGCGAGCAACTTTTTCCAGATACTCTTGTGGTTTTGTGTAGCCGCCTTTCTCAATTTCGCGAAGGAGTACGGCACTGTTTGTCCTAAAAGCTGTACCAAACTCGCGAACAAACTCGTCACGGCTTTTGGCGGATTCTACGAAATTGCCACCAAGACCACCCGTAAGGGGCTTGCTTTTAGAAGCGCGATTATACGCTTTAAGGAGGCTTAATTCGTATTCAATTATAAAATTTTGAGTTATCATCAAATCACCTCGTGCTTAAGGGAGGGGGTTGTATATAAGTTTTCTTGCGGGGGAGAAGAGAAGTCCATAGAAAGCTTTTAATATAGATAGTGATAGAATTGAATAGGGAATTTTATGTCTAATCTACAAGGGGAGATAGGAGAGGCTCTTGGCCAATTGGCTGCTGAGCATTACAACATTACAATCATTCTTAAAGAATTAGGCAATGTTCACCATGTTCCTTCAACAGATGTAGAAATGCAGCGTCGTATGAGAGGTTTGTGGCTTTTCTTAACGAGAACGGAGAGAAAAGAGTGGTGGACGGCGCAGAAAATCAAGGGAATGTTCAAAAGGCTAAAAGCGAATAGTAAAGATCTAGGGGATTTTAGTGAACAACTTGAAATTCATTTACATCTTATAGAAGCACTTGAAGGAAAATTGCTCGCAGCTCTTGATGATGATACTCTTCGCAGTGATTTTGAAGCGATTACCAACATTTCACAAGTGAATGAGGCGATAAAACGGAATCCTGAAGCTTATTGGAAGCTCCTCAGAAAGATACAGACGGAACTTCAAGAACTCGACCTGATTATAATCGGTGCTGAAGTAGAGTTTAGAAAACTATCAACGCTCTGCCAGCAGCCTCTCCAAAACATTATCGACCAAACAATTGAACTATGCTCCTCGGTTAACCAAGTTAAGGGAGTAGTAGAGGTGATACGTTATTTAGAACAATTACTAGGGGAAAAAATATCGTACCATAATGTATCTGCAAAGTTACTTCAACTTAGAGATTACGATTTAATTGAGAAGCAACAGTCTTACCCGCAGAGAGCTGGGAAAAGTATACAAGAATATCAAATGAAACTGCTCCAGGCATTTGATATCGATGAATTCGAACGGTGTGTTAATGTGCTAGGATTATTTCTCGATAGAAAGTTGACCCAAGCATGGATTGAGGAAAGAGTGAGTAAACTTGGCTATGACCCACGAGCTCGCGACGAAGCGGTCGTTAGGTTTATAGCGCAGTATGCGCGCCGCCTTGGGATTCCTCTTTCTGCTAGAAAAGAGATTTATGAGAAAATTATGGCATTACCATTGTATGCCCGTTTTAGAGAAATTTTAAGTAAGATATAACCCGCTTTAAATCGGTCTCGTAATCTATCTATCCGCGATAATTATCCAGTGTCTCTGTAAAATATACGCGATCTGGGGGAAGCGCACTGTGTTCATCATCGTGTTCGCACTCCTTAAGGTAGAGTAAGAGATCTGCAGTTTCATCTTCTGGGTTTGACCCGATTGCTACGGAGACATCGAGCCAGCGATGAAGTAACGATAATTCGAAATCTCGATTGGTAAGGGTTGGATATGGAGCTTCAAATTGGGGTTCGATGAGAGTTTGCTCTAATTGCGAAAAGTCGAGCGAAGGGGATTCTGGTTCATTATCGTCAAGTGGATGATATGAGATGTATTGCAGCATACTCGGTACTTCATACACTTGGAGAACTTTTTCTGGTAAAGGAGGCTCTTCGTCCTCCGAATTAATAGAACTAAACTGTTGATCCATCGACCTTGAAACACCAACGGTAGTTTAACGCAAGGTGATATATAAACTTTTATTATTCTTTTAATGTAGTGAAAATAATAATGTCTGACAGAAAATATTTATTTTTTTTTGAAAACTAAAATATTAAATACCATATGACTAACTCTTATTATTGATGGATGTTATTGCGATAGGAGATGTAACGGAAGATGTTTTTGTGCAAGTAAACGATGCGCATCTGATTACACATGGACATCATCAACGTGAATTGGCGTTGCCTTTTGGTACAAAACTTGCTATTGATCGCGTCGATAAGTTACTGGGTGGCAATGCGGGAAATGTTGCAATTGGTTCTTCTCGATTAGGTCTGCGCAGCGCCCTTTGCAGTGATGTTGGAGATGATACGCAAGGAGAGTTATTGAGGCAATCGCTCACTAAGGATAAGGTATCTACCAAGTATTTCTCCTTAAAGAAAGGTGAAGCGACGAATTATAGTGTTATTCTTAATTACGGTGATGAACGGACTATTTTGGTTCATCACGAGCCAAGAACCTATAAATTTCCACGATTGGTGAAGAGCGCATGGGTATATCTTACTTCAATGGGGAAAGATACTGCGAGAATTTTCTCTCCTCTTTTACAGCACGTAAAAAAAAATAAAGTGAAACTGGCGTTTAACCCCGGGACGCACCAATTAAATTTGGGATTGCGAAAGCTAGAACCATTGCTTGCGGCTACGGAAATTCTGTTTGTCAATGTAGAAGAAGCACAGCAGCTATTATCGACAAAAAAACGTGATTTGCCATTTCTACTTCGGACATTTAATGAGATTGGAGTGAGAATTGTAGTTATAACTGATGGTGAGAAAGGCAGTTATGCCTATAATGGCGCTGAATATTGGTATTGCCCGATTTACAAAGTAGTTCCAGTTGAGCGAACAGGATGTGGTGACTCGTATGCTACAGGATTTATGTGTGCCCGACAATATGGAAAAAGTATTGCGGAAGCGATGATCTGGGGTGCAATTAATTCATCATCGGTATTACGATATGTCGGTCCGCAAGCAGGGCTCTTAACAGCGACGCGTCTTAGAGAGATACGAAATGCTAATTTAAAATTTGAGGCAAGAACACTTAAAGAAAAAGAAATGAAGAGAAATAGAGAATATGTCCCCACTCGATTTAAAGAGCTGTAAACAGGCAGATTCTCGCTCATTTTCTTTATTATGCCTTTTTTACTACTAAAACCATCTTTAGTTCCAGATAAATTCTCCCCAAGCAACAATTTCTTTAAGAGGTTTACGTGAACTGGGTTTTTCTCGTGCGGCAAGGTCAGCGGGAAGTGTTTCGGCTTTAGCAAGTTTACCAATGGCAACCATCGCTTCAACAGCATACTTAGGGGGGATAGAATAAAGCTCTCGTGCTTTTTCATAATCAAATCCTTGCATGCCATGGACTACGAGGCCACGACGAGCGCCTTCAAGAGCTAGGGACATCCAGGCTGCACCCGTGTCAAAAGAGTGAGTAACTGATGCTTCGCCATTATGTTCAAATACATTAGAAGAACAAATGAGAATTAGCGCGGAAGCGTTTTTACACCATTGTTTATTAAAATCTACAAGAAGAGTCATCATTTTTTCTTTATCATGCGGAGTTAGAGCGACAACGAAACGCCAAGGTTGATTATTGTACGATGAGGGCGCCCACCTTGCTGCTTCAAAAAGAGGAAGAAGTTCTTCTTTTCTCATCTTTTCACCAGTCATAACACGAGGCGACCAACGAGTGTAAAAGAGGGGAGATATTTCAACTGACGGCTTACGAACTTTCTTAGCTTCTGTTTGTAATGACATAAAGATCACCAGGAGAGAATAGAACAGTTGAATAGATAAGCATTTGGGTAAGGAGGTAGAACTAGTATTTTCCAAGATTGTTTAGGTGATATTCGAGTTGCCGCTGGTAGTATGCAGGAGAGGTACTTTTTATTGTGTTTAAAGCAGACATGACAGTGACGAAACCTTGTGCAGTAGCATCAATAATAAATGATGGCGGTCTGGTGGCAATAAATGCTGCGAATTCAGTAACGGCCTTTTTGTAATCATCTGGGCTCAAGAGTAAAGGAAGAGAGCTGAGTGCGGGATTAAGGAACTGGCTGGCGATACTTGCAGCAGAATTCAAGACATAATTTCCAATAAATGAGGATAGGGCTCCATATTTGACAGGATGCATCTCATAATGGGGATACGTACCACGACGTTGCATCATTTCTGTTAAGTATGCAAGCGATCCGAGCGCTCCATCGGCTATGGTACTTTGGACTACTTTTTCTAACTCATAGGGTTTGTAAAACTGGAGACATCTACGGATAATCGCCTCTTCCTGCTCATTTTCCTCTAATAAATGATCTGGATCTATTGCTTGATCTAGGGTGAATTGAAGATTTTGAGCAGCGAGCTGGCCAGGATTGAAGAGTTCCATTTTAAATTGGAAGCATAGACGGTATATTCTTTATATGCCTTATGGTCAAAATAACTCATTAGAGATGCTCTCCGCCCCATTATATAGTAAATGGGTGGGTAGAAAGAATCTTCTTGTTTGGTGAACGCTTTTTCTGAAGCCCCTCAAAAAGGCTCTGTAGAAAATCTCTAGGGAACCACCGGAGGCTCGACTTTTTTCGCAGGAACTCCTGATGACGCTATGCACCCGTAGGGTCCAACCCCTCATAACGCGTTGGGTATACTATCGCAGAAAAAGTCGCCTGAGGCCGCCGGTGGTATTTTTTCTACAGAGCCCCTCAAAAGGGAAAGTATAAAAGAAGAAGTATGATACCCCCTATTTGGTGCATAGATGCTCGCGACGACTACAAAACTTCTTCAACAGGCTCAAAAAGGACATTATGCGGTACCCCATTTTAATGTTAATAATCTAGAGATCCTCCAAGGTGTTGTCCAAGCAGCAATCAATATGCAAGCGCCTGTCATCATCGCGACTTCGGAGGGAGCAATCAAGTACGGAGGAATGAACTTTCTGTTTAGCCTCGCCAAGACAGCAAGCGATTTGAGTGATGTACCTGTGGCGCTTCACTTGGATCATGGGCAGGATTTGAAGATTATTAAACAAGCAATTGAGTTGGGATATAGTTCCGTTATGATTGATGCTTCGCATGAGGAGTTCGAGAAGAATGTTGCAATAACGCGTAAAGTTGTTGAGCTTGCTCATCGAAAAGGGATTAGTGTGGAGGCAGAGCTGGGTACTATTGGTGGCGTTGAAGATGCAGTTTCATCACGTCACATTATTTATACGGATCCGCTCAAAGCAGCAGAGTTTGTTCAACGTACTGGCTGTGATTTTCTCGCCGTTGCTATTGGCACGAGCCATGGTGCATATAAATTTGCTGGAAAAGCGAAATTACGTGTTGATATTGTCAAAGAGATTAGGAGAAGAGTAAAAATTCCACTGGTATTACATGGTGCTTCGGGAGTTCCGGCTTCGCTAGTAAGGATGGCAGAAAAATACGGGGCACAATTACAGGGAGTAGAAGGCGTACCTGATGCTCAGATAAAAGCAGCAATTAAAGCTGGGATCTGCAAGATTAATACTGATACCGATTTACGCATTGCCTTTGATGCTGCAGTGCGAAAAGTGGTGATGAAGAGTCCAGCTAACTTTGATCCACGACATATTCTTGAACCTGCTCGTGAAATGATTATGCAAGTAGCAATGCAGAGGATAAAGTTGTTTGGAAGTGGGGGGAAGGCATAGAGATTTAGAATCTTGAACATGATTCTGGAATGGTTAAGTGTGGTGGTGTTGATGAATAATAATATAAAAAGGTTCTTATAGTCTGAATTCTTTTCTTTGATGGTAAATGATGTCAACAATACTCTACCTTGGATCCGATCATGCAGGGTTTGAACTTAAAGAAATGATCAAACGTTGGCTTACGAAAAAGAAAGTTCTGTTTGAGGATTTAGGAAATACAAAGCTTGACTTTAACGATGATTACCCCGATTTTGCAGCACGTGTCGCGAAACGAGTGGTGAAAGAAAAGACACAAGGTATACTTCTTTGTGGCTCAGCTGAAGGGATGTGTATTGCAGCAAATAAGATTAAAGGTGCGCGGGCAGTGAATCCCCATGGTTTGATTCAGACTGGACTTGCACGACAGCATGAGGATGCCAATATTCTTTGTTTAGCAGGTGGGCATTCAAAGGCTCCTCAACCAGCAATTCCGTTTAAAGTGGCAACGCAGATGATTGAAATTTTTCTGGATACGGATTTTTCTGCAGAGCCTAGGCACATACGAAGGTTAACAAAAATACGGAAATTAGAAAAATGAAGATCGTTCCTTCGGTGATGGCTAAGAATCAACTCGAGTTGAATGTACGCTTCGATAGGTTGAGAGGCGTGAGTAAAGTTGTTCATTTGGATGTGGTGGATGGGAAATTTGCCCCAAGTAAATCACTTTGGTTTCCATTTCGATTACGGGTGGGATTTCGATATAGTGCCCATTTGATGGTCCAGGAGCCGGAGAAGTGGATTGCGCGCTTCGGAGACCGTGTTGATCTGTGCATTGCTCAATTTGAAGCGATTAAGGATGTTTCTTCGTATATTGAATTGATGAAAAAGAAAGGAAAGAAGGTCGCCGTTGCACTCCAACCTTCAACAGCGGTGAGTTTGGTGAAGCCCTATGTGCATTTGTTGGATTATGCTTTAGTGTTAACAGTGAAACCTGGGTTTTATGGAAGTCCGTATTTACCGCAGGAATTGCGAAAAATTCGTCTTTTAAAAAAGTGGAATCCCCGGTTAAAAGTGTTTGTTGATGGACATATGAACCCACAGACTATTGGAAAAGCTTTGATCGCGGGTGCTGATTATTGCATTGCTGGGTCATATGTTACATTGGCGGACGATCCGAAGAAGGCAATGATGGAGTTGAGGAAGGCAAGTGGGGGAGATTGAGTATAGTGAGATTATGCTCTCTGACTGAAGGGAAGACGAAATTTTAGTGCAACGTTCCGAAGCGAAGCGGAGGAAAAAATCAAAGTCGTCGGGACTATATTGAAAAATATGGGCTGGCGAGGACTAGTCATTGTCTCTTAATAGTAGTAAATAATAGATAGTTTTATATACTAGTTCTACTATAATATAGACATGCAACCAGAATATAGATTACCATTTACAGAAATAGTAGAAAAGAAAATTGCTAGACCTACTGGCGAGTATGCACATGAGAATTTTCCAGAATCAAGATACGCAATTGATTTTCTTTTAGATGTTGATACACCAATTTTGGCTGCAAGAGGCGGAAGAGTATTCAAAACGAAAGCTGATTCTGATAAACATGGTTTAGATGCAAAATTGGCAAATGAAGCAAATTATGTGGCAATCGATCATGGTGATGGAACATACGCAGAATACATACATCTTGGAAAAAATAGGGTTGAAGTTAGAGAAGGACAAGATGTAGAAACTGGAGATTTACTTGGATATTCTGGTTTATCTGGTTACATGTCGCATCCACACCTGCATTTTAATGCG
>CAYIEX010000083.1:0-7503 GCA_964362485.1 uncultured Methanosarcinales archaeon
TATGATCTTCCGTGTTTGGGCTATTTCTTAGCGGAAGCAAACTTAAGTAAAAACTGCCCAGTAATCCTTCAAATTCTTCGTATCTGAAATCGGTTCTGGGCATACATCCCGTATTATATCCTGGCATTTTTATTCACTTACAAATTAATTATGATCTTATCTTTATAAACATTTCAATAATATTAACGCACTTACGCACTTACAATACTACATCGACATCGTAACGACGCCCACCCCTATTAATCGAGATTTCTTGACTTCGATGATCATTCTATCAAAATCTCGTACCCATTTCATCCGATGAAACGAACAGGAATGCCTCGGTTTTACAAAGTGGGAAATAAAAAACCCTCATCCAACCAAGAAATAGAACTGGGACTGAAATGCACCGGCCGGGATTCGAACCCGGATGATCGGCTCTCGTCACAAAGACGAGTTCCGAAAACTCGTTTTCGATATGGAAGGCCGACATACTAGCCGTTATATTACCGGTGCAATACGATCATCTTTTTAGCACTACCTTTATTAACTTTTTGGCAAAGTCCTCAGCCTTCTTCTGGTAACCCTACATTCACAACTCATATAAATTATCTCCTTCCCAAAAATCGATGTCACTTCATCTTATCGCACTCTCATACGATGACGTTTTTGAGGGTCCTAAGAAACTATGTTCTCTTTACGACAAACTCAATGCTGACATCGTAGTTTCCACAACATCGCAAACTCATCTTAATCGAATTTTTAGCGCAGTAGATGATTTCCTTGCACACCCCTCCATCTCTCAACTCAAACCACTACGCCAAAAAGAACTCTTAGATTATCTTCTCGATAAGAGTATGTACTTCCCACATCACACTAATCACCATTATGCACATAAAAATGGAATTACACATCTCCTTGCCGATCCTTCCTATCATCTTTCTGAAAAAAGCTATCATCAATTTATAATCGAGATCAAAAGTCTTATCCAAGACCCCTCCTCCTGCTATTATCCTTCTGCTGATGACAACCGCAGAACTCTCACTTCTGCCAGACTAGCAGAATGTTGGGATTACGGTTGCCAAAACGAACATTCTTTCATCTTTGAAGCACTTTTCTTCGCACAAAAATTGTATGATTGGGCCAGTTGGCAAAGCCCCATCCCTCTACGCGAACTCGAACAACAAATCAGGTTTAATTATAACCCCCAGCAACGAGTGGTAGTTCCACTCGAGATGAAGCAATGCTTTAATAGTCGTCTGAGGTTAACGCTCTACTCTAGGCTACAAGATCTAAATCCTACGCGAGAATTATTAATGTAACTTTGCTCCTTTATTTTACTCATTTAGTTTTTTCTTAACATACCCAAAATTTTCACCGATCTGCAACCGAAATATTTATAAAGAATTCCCAAACCACAACCCCCAACCTATTTTCATATTAAACGGAGGAAATACAATGGCAAAAACAAAAGAACACATCAACCTTGTTTTCATTGGTCACGTTGATCACGGTAAGTCCACTACTGTTGGCCGATTACTGTACAACGCAGGCACAATTGACGAGCAAACCATGCGAAAGCTCAAGGAGAAAGCTCAGCAACTAGGAAAATCCGGCTTCGAATTCGCATTCGTAATGGACAATCTAAAAGAAGAGCAGGAACGTGGTGTAACCATCGACCTTGCTCATAAAAGATTCGATACTGAAAAATACTATTTCACCATTATCGACGCACCTGGTCACAGAGATTTTATCAAGAATATGATTACGGGAGCTTCCCAGGCTGATTGCGCAGTTCTTGTTGTAGCAGCAAACGATGGAGTTAACGCTCAAACCATTGAGCACCTTCGCTTATCCAAAATCTTTGGTGTAGGACAACTTGTTGTAGCTGTAAACAAGATGGATATCTCTGGTGTTGATTATAAAGAATCTCGCTACAAAGAAGTAATCGAAGACGTTAAAAAGCACGCAACCCAAGCAGGATGGAAAGTAGACACTCTTCGCTTCATTCCAATCGCATCATTTCCTGGTGAGAACATTAACAAGAAATCTGAGAAGATGCCTTGGTGGACAGGTGATACACTTTTAGATTCCATCAACAAATTTGATGTACCTAAAAAGCCAACTGATCTACCTCTTCGCTTGCCTCTTCAAGACGTTTACAACATCACCGGTATTGGCGTTGTTCCAGTAGGACGTGTTGAAACTGGTGTCATGAAAATTGGTGACAAAGTTACCATAGTTCCTGGCCGTGAAGGTAAGGGAATTTCTGGTGAAGTAAAGACCATTGAAATGCATCACGAACAAGTTCAACAAGCTGAGCCTGGTGACAACATTGGATTCAACGTTCGCGGTGTAGGTAAAAAAGATATCGCTCGTGGTGACGTTCTTGGACATTCCACCAACGTTCCAAGTGTAGCGAGTGAATTTACTGCGCAAGTTGTAATCATGAACCACCCAACTGTTGTTACTGTAGGATACACTCCTGTCTTTCACATCCACACGGCGCAAGTAGCATGCCAGTTTATCGAGATCGTAAAGAAGATGAATCCAGCAACTGGTGCAGAGATTACTGAAAACAAAGACGTTCTTCGCAATGGAGACGCTGCAATCGTTAAGCTACGCCCAGTTCAGCCACTGGTAATCGAAAAGCATACTGTAATCCCACAGATGTCCAGATTCGCTATCCGTGATTCCGGTGCAACTGTAGCAGCAGGTATGTGTACTGATTTAGTACTAAAACAACTATAATTTTTTTTTAATAGTATCTTTTTTCTTTTATTAAGTCCATCGGCATAAAGTCTATCGGCAGAGATTTACAACAAATAATTAAAATGGTCAAAATTTTATCATATATCACGATTGGTATTTGCAGCACAGCAATTGGCATTAGTGCATCTCAAATATACCATTGGCTTACTCACAAAAAGGAACTATTGGCCCCTGTTGAAAATGGATTTGTCCGCCCAAATGATTTAGAATTTATTATTACTGATAGAAATACAAATAGCCTACGAGAACCCACTATCGTGTATCAGGGTCAGATTTATGATCTAAAACTCGATCGCGATGATAGAGTAAGCCTCGTGCCTTACAGAAACGAATAGTTAATTAATTTCATCCTCAGGTTCTTGGTATGGTCACCATGCGGAGATTATCATAGTTTTATCAAACTCTAAATTCTATGGGGCCAACAAAACCACAAACAATATATATCAAATGTACTTCTTTTCAATAAAAATATAGGTGGTGATGATTTATGTTTGGTTCAGGTAGTAAACTGGGTAAATTTCTTTATTAAATGATGGGAATGAAGCCAAGGCGGTGGCTTTGTTTAACAAGAAAGTTGGTGATGTTAATGCGATCGTTAATGATCTTTCTGGTCTTGCGAGTTTGTTTAATGATTATAAAGAGATTCTAAGAAAAATAGCTGCTGCAAACAGATCAATGGCTTCTAACCGGCCAAGAAGAGGGGCGGGAGGAAGAGTTAGGCTTAGTCCAAGTGGTCCACGGGGAGGAGGTCCTGATTTTGAAGTTCAAATAGCTGTGTTAAAAAAAGATGGTGAAAAATTGATTGTTCAAATTAAAGCCGTTACTCGTAAAATATTTTTAGAAGAACGAGAATTATAACTTTATGGGTTTTGTTACATTGTCTGACAGTTAATTGTCAGACAGAGTATCCCCGCAGTATAGTCAATCGGCGGAGATAAACATAGTTCTATCTCACTCGAATTTTTATAGCACACTATTTATAGTAGCTTGCCTCTTCAATAACCATGCCCCTCATCTACTACGGTAAACTCGTTCGCGATAAAATTCCCGAAATCATGAAAGCAAATGGAGAGCACCCTTTCTATTTCAATGCTCGAGATCATTTTTCAGAGCAAACAATGGAACGACTTCTCGACGAAAAATTGGCTGAAGAGTTGCGCGAATTTCAGGAGAACCCCTGTCCCGAAGAAATGGCCGACATTGTTGAGGTCATTTACGCAATAGCCGATCATTATGGAGTAAAAGAAGAACAATTAGAAGCTACTCTTGCGATGAGAACTCTTTGCGATAAGAAAAAATGAAAAGTTCTCTGATCTTAGCCTATATTATTCTAAACAATTCATTTTTATCCAACTTTTTAAGATATGGATTCATTTGCATTTTGTGGAGAATTTAGTCATTTCCAACCATTCGATCAAAGCAGGTATCACACAAACCATTGTGCCAATCACGATTATGGGCAGAAATCATCGCTTTACATTGTTTGCAGATGTAGTTAATTTCATCATCATGCTTCTTATAAAACGTGCGCGTCTTTCCTTCCATCTCTTTCGAACCAATTGTTTGAGCAAATGAACCTTCCGCCCAGAATCCGTCTTCTTCAGGTACGTCTTTTCCATCAAGTTTTTTTTTGGGCATAACCATTTTAACAATTTAATCTATTAAAATTCTTTGGAAGTAGTACGTTTTTCGGTAATAATCAAGCAAAAATTTTAAATACTCCTTCCCATTTTTAGCTAGTATGGGCATAGCTAAAGTTACTACCAATTATCAAGTGACCATTCCGAAAGATATAAGGAAATTAAAAAACATCAAAGTAGGTGATACTATCCTTTTTACTCTGAAGGGAGATAGGGTTGATTTTGTAAAAATGGATCAAAAGATGCTTGTTCGTGAAACGGCAGGGATTTGGAAGAGTTCGGGTAGTGGTGCAGAATATGTTGATGAAATTCGTAAGAGTTGGAGAAAACGTCAAGAGAGGATATAGTTTATGGTGCTTGTGGATACAGACATTTTTATTGATTTCTTACGAAATAATACTGCTGCAATAGAGTTTATAGAAAACCATCTTCACGAAATTAGTTTTTCCGCAATAACAGAGGCCGAACTCTTATCTGGAAAAGAATGTGATAATCAAGAAGTGAGAGAAAAATTACTTCATTTCCTAGCGCAATTTGAAAAGATTCCAGTTGATAACCCTCTAGTACAAGTGGCGGGAGAGTTTCGACGTAATTATGGCATTGATTTGCCTGATGCCATTATTGCTGCAACAGCATTTATCATTGATGAACCATTATGTACTCGCAACATTAAACACTTTGAAAAGATAAAAGATATTAATGTAATGAAACCATATTAATACTAAAGACTGCTCTCGTCCGAAAAAAATAACCCCAAAGTTTTAAATAGATTCACACCAAAAATAACTGATGGCTTCTTCAAAATATGATCTCTCCTGCTACCCTCGGTTTGTTAATTATATCTTTAATCCGGTTGATTCGGAAGGAAGTTATTATGCAGGCGATCTTAAACTCCTTATTGCTGCAGAACCTCACTTCCGTATTGTAACGTACGGTGCACGTGAAGCCCGTCTTTTTCCTTATTTACAAACATTTTTTAGTGAAGGCTCAAATCCAACCGTAAGCCATTTAGAGAGTTTGATTGAAAACCCCAGCGATAAATTCCACCTCGCCCATAGAGATAACTTTGATAGAGTTCCGTTCTATTGGAAAGTTCTTCAAAGGCTTCATAAGCAAGGAATAGTGCACTGTGCACTTGAAAACAACTCATTACGGTTTTCTCCCGATCGTGAATTACAATCCGGCGAGAATTATAATAAGACTTACATTTACAAAGAAAACTTTGAACTAATTACTAAAGGTAAAGCGATGGGCGGTGTAGGTGGTGCTGGCAATAATATGGTTGGTTGGTCCTGGAAATAATATGTAAGTAATGATATCGTTTCGTGTCTCTTTTCCCACTTCGAACCGTATCTTTCTCAGAAAATCCTGTCCCAACCAAAAGACTTATAAATAACCTCAATGATTTTGAGAAGATGCCTGGTAAATTGTAATTACCATGCACGATTATACAATGGCACAACGCGCACGAATCAAATTAGCAAGTATTGAAATCGAAAAGATCAACCAGATCTGCTTCGACATCAAGTCGATTGCCGATAAAACCGGAGTCGATATGAAGGGCCCAATACCTCTTCCTACAAAGAAGTTGAAAGTAACCACCAGAAAGTCTCCATCCGGTGAAGGTAAGGCAAGCTGGGAGCGTTACGAGATGCGCGTTCATAAGCGTTTAATTGATCTAGGTGCCGACGAGCGAACTCTTCGTCTGGTTATGCGTGTTCCAATTCCAGAAGGTCTCAGTATTGAAATTGAGATGGTTGACAATTAAGTTTTTTTTCTCTATTACTTCCTCATAAAGTAAAACGTATTAGGAAAGAATTAAATGAAGGTGGGATCGTTGACCCCTTATCCCAATCCTTGTACCGAAATGCTGAGCAGATGAAATGGTCTTCACTTGCAAGTTATGCTACTCCTATGTGGTGCATGGAAATTGCTGGTCTCCAAAATAAATTTCCTTCAGATGAAAAAAGTCATTCACCAGTGTATGACATTAACAAAGATCTGTATGATGTTTGTTTACTTGCAAGGAAATTTGAAAGTGAGCCTGATTGTTTCAACCGTTCATATTACTTGAAGGCACGAAGTCAAATTGAAAAAAATTTAATGCTTTTTTATCTAAACCTTCCTCACCCCCTTCAAAAAATCTGCTGCATGTGCTAAATACGCAATTCCTTTATCAGATAATCCCAAGCGAAACCGTATGTTTACATCTCGTATTGGCGCCGCAATACGAGGTTGGTATCGCAATTTAACTGCCCCAACACCTTCCCGCACTGTTGTTGGTATATCAATTATTCCAAATCGTCTAGTAAGCGTATGTGCAAACGAATCTGGCGTAGCTTCTTCAGAAATCAAGCCTGTAATCCCTTCTTCCGTTGGCTCATATCTTGGTTCTCCAAACACATCTTTGAATACCACATAGTTATCTGTAGGTACGCATCCCCACAATTCTCTCTTTTTATTAAGATAGTTAAGTGCGTGTCCAAGTGTCTCAGGTGTCCACTCATTGCGTACCGGTTTTAATATGGTTGCTGCAAAATACGGTAAAACCTGCATTGTTGGTGCTGCACAGCTTTCTTCATCAACTTTAATTACAGAGCAATAGTCTTTGAGAATTTCCAAGCGTTTACCTACGCAAAACGAACTAACAGTATGCACCACAATATTTGCTAGTTCGTGATACCCGTCTCTTTTTGGTAAACCGTGAATTATTGGTGTTGAGTGCGATAAATCATAATTGGCAAGTACTCCTTCAAGAATTCCAGCATATGCACTTGTGAGTTGTTCAAGACCGTCTTTTCCTAATTCCTCTGCATTACGGTATAAGTTGTGAACAGATGTAACGAGTTGTTGTGCTGATGTGCCCCGAACTTCAGCGTATGTTGATAAAGAAGGAACCATCTTTTCGAAAAAATCCACTAACCGTGCTTCTTCTTTTCTATCTAGTCTATATCTCTTTTTCCATGTCATAGAAGATGAAAAGAAAAAAACAGGTTTATAAGGTTATATGTTTCAAAAACAATAAACAATATCACCCCCTTCTCTGCATCTGCAAGACCTTCTCTGCATCTGCAAGATCATAAACACAAACATAATACAAAGAATCAACACC
>CAYIEX010000084.1:0-7370 GCA_964362485.1 uncultured Methanosarcinales archaeon
AAATTTCAGGTTATTTTTATTGCAATATAATTTTTTCTTGTAAAGAGCTTCATTTTGTACAGACTCCGGATTTGTATACTGCTTTAGAAAATTGCACAGCGAAGAACCGTAAGAAATTACCAGGGTTTCGATGAATTCGTAGAATGTACTTTTTAAAGTGAACTCCCCCACCAATCGTTCCGCAGGGTTCCTCCAAAAATCTCGATCATTTCGAAAATAAGCTTCTCGAAAAAAAGGCATCAAATCCAAGTCACCATCGGTATAAAACTCAATATGAAATGGAACCTCATTCGGTGATGCCAGTGCCCCATATACACCCCAAAAATCAAGCGATGGCTTCACACCTTCTCTCCTGTAATGCTACGCAACATATACCCAGTCACCCGTACAGAAATCTTTTCCTTGAGCGGCAACCTTCCAACAATGCCAATGACGAGCGGGTATGTTCCCATCTGCCGACAAAATGTCGTTTTCCCATCATACATTTCCGTATAGACATCACGTAAAATTGTACCTTTTGGTAAAATTCGCTCAAGCATCACATTATCAACATTCTGGCGAATATCATTACGCCATTTCCAATAATACTGTTTATTCTTAAAAAAGAATTTCTGCCCGCCATGAGTAGAGAGATAGGTATTAGGTAACACCGCCACTTGACGAATATTTATTCGCCTCAACAAATATCCTTTTTCCATAATGTCTCGAAACGCTTCCATATTTCGCTTATGTGTCTCCTTTGATTCTCCCAAAAGACCGAAAATAACATTGATTCCCGGCAAGAACCGTGGAAGGCCATTTTCCCCACGCCCAGCACCATATTTATTCACAATCTCAATCGCCCGGTGAGCAATGAGCGGCATGGTATTGAGTAAATTTGCTTTGACCACTGCAGGATCCCAGCTTTCAACCCCAAACGCAGCGATATTGCCCGCAGTACAATACTCAACAATTGCCCTAGTGATTTCCTCCCCACCCGGTTTCACAACCGAATTAGGGTTAACATTATCAATATGTAACATCTCAAGACCTGGGCACGCTTCTCGAATCTCACGCAGCATTTCAATTGGTCTATCCGATGCGTAAAAATCTGCCTGCTTTCCTAGACGAAAAAAACGTGCACCGCAATCATAATATGCTTTCACCTCACGCACAACCGCATCTTTATTTCGGTTTACAAACTTATTTTTAAGTGGCTCAGTACAAAAACTGCATTTGCCTACATTACAACCCCGACCGGTTTCAATTTCAATAACACGTCGATCCGGGATGTGGTTCAAAATCGGAGCGCCTTCAAGAACAAAATGTTCCAGTTCATCAAACGTTGTATCTGTGTTAACAACCTCATCAAATAAACTCAGATCCTCCTGCTCAAACATCTTCCCTCCTTCTAGTTGCGTTCCAAATATCGCAGGGCCAGTGAGAATTTTTTTCATAGACAAATCAGCAATGAGTGGAATCACTTCATGCAACGTACCTGGAAGCGCAGTCAAATACTTCCCCGGCACATGTACTCCAAGAACAACAACCAAAACATCTGTATTCGCAAGAACTATGCGTGCATCATGAATTGTAGTATTGTAAATTAAAATATTCGTTTTCTCTTTAACAGTAGGTTCCCGCTTGATACCACCAAATTTTTTCCAAAGCCGTAAATCATCAATTGTAAGATATATAACCTCATGACCCTCATTACAATATTTCCCATATAAATATCGTGGATACGTCCCAAGATACGGTGGTACACCTAACCCAGATGCCTCATCAGTATAACAGTCGAGGATAGTATATCTCATGATAGTAATTTAGAGACTAGATCAACCCTTTTTTATAAAGTATTTGTCGCAAAAGAGTGCTAAAAAGGAGCCGAATTTTTCTACTCTTCCATTCTCAACTACCATAAACTATTTAAGAAAGAACTTTGCCACCAACATCAACATATACCAAAGGACCGAAATTTTCGTATAAAATTTCTGCCCTTTGTATATACAACGGACAGAATTAACCGTACAAAAATCCCGTCCGTTGGTATAAAGGGGTGTAACGATGGAAAATCTTCGTATAGGTGTTGCAGGAAATATTGGTTCAGGAAAATCAACTCTTGTAGAAAAATTAAGCGGCGAACCATTAAGCAAAACCCTTCTCACCACACTAGCCCATAACAACACAAACGCCCAAGTCCATGTTTTTCAAGAAGAATTCAATCCAACCGTTCTGCTAGCTTTCTATCAAGATCCAGCTCGTCACGCCCTCATGGCCCAAATTGAGTTTTTTAATGGAAGGCTCGATCGTCAGAGAAAAATAGAACATGCTCAAGGGATAGTTTTAGAAGATCGAACCCTTGCTGAAGATTACCACATCTTTGGAAAAGCACAACGGATTGTAGGAAATATGACTGAAGCAGAATTTCTTGCCTATCAGCGCACATTTCGCTTAATGACAAGTAAAATTGCGGAGCCAGACGTCATGATCTACCTTCGAGCAAATGTAGAGACGTTAAAAAATAGAATTAACAGAAGGGGTAGACCCGAAGAGCAATCAATACCTGAAAAATACCTTCAAACTTTAAATGGTCTCTATGAAGAATTCATTCGAGAGCATGTGAAATGTCCCGTAATAATTGTTGATGCCAATGAAGAAGCTAGTGACAACTCTTATTTCCACAAAATAACGCAACGAGTTGTAAATGAAATTCAAACATCGGGGTTACGCATCTCAACACCCGGACTTGCGGAATGGGTAACTGTACCTGAAACGGAAGCAACCCACCGCGCCATTAAAGTAGAACGAAAGCTTCGTGAGTATCTACATGAAAGCCCTCGCTTAATTACTATCGCAGGCCTGGTAGGGCTTGGAAAATCAACATTTACTGAAATTCTTCAAGGCAGCCTCAGTATTCAAGGACTCTATGAAAATCCACTTCAAAATCCACTCTTAGAAAAATTTCTAGGAAACAAGCCAGAATACGCGTATGATCTCCAACTTCACTTCCTGGATATGCGAGCAGAACAACGTCGGCATGCCAAAATCAACGGTCACAGCTATGTCAAAGATCGATCTCTACCTGAAGACTACCTTACTTTCTCCCGCTCTTTTTGTCGTGATGGAATTTTAACACCAGACCAGCTTGATCGCCTTGGAACCGCATTTCGCGCGCGATCAGAAGAACTTCCCCCTGCAGATCTAATGCTTGTCTTACAAGGAAGCCCAGACCTTGCTTGGAAACGTATCATCCAGCGCGGAAGGCCAGCCGAAGTAGAAGGTGGTTGGACTCTAGGCGAAATTCAAAAACTTGGACGTTTTTACCAATCCTATGCCCGTGATGTAGTAGAAATGGGCTTCCACCGAGGACCCGTTATAGAGGTCAATGTTGATCGTGTAAACATACTTAACCGTATCCACCAAGGGTACGTCTTTGACCAAATCTACGAAAAACTCACTGGGGAAAGAATTCAATTTACCTAAGAGTCGCCGCAATCTTTAAAAATAAGCTATAATTCGAACCTCTAACGGCCCCGTAGCTTAGCCTGGTTGAGCGCACGACTGATATCCAGCTAGGTAGACATCGTGAGAGCCAAAAGCTCCGATAAAGGCCACGTGTTCAAATCACGTCGGGGCCATTTTTTAATACCTTAAAGGGCATCTTACAATCAAGTTGAATTAGAATAGAATCAAGTAAGAAATTTAATTCTTGGCTTTCCAATTTGTTTAGACTAACCATGTATAGATCGTGCCACCCCCATCTACTCCTATCATGAACGTATTGAGAAGGTTGATAACCATAAAGCTTTAACAAATCAATTACTAAGCAAGATAGATTCTTGGAAATTACATTAAATTTAAACCGGCCTTTTAGATAACCATCACTCAAACATAAGCCTAAAAGCAAACCATCACGAAAAAGAGGATCATAATTTTGGTGAGAACCAAGAAGACGTATTGTTTTAGTTTTATTAGAAGAGTATGAAACGTAATTCTCGATCCATTCAAAAATAAATTTAGACCTAAATTTAATATAAGCTCGGTTTGTGTTCTTATCTTCAATGAGGTTAGTTTTTTTTCCAAATAGATCTAAAATAATCCTTTGAATAAATGAATTCAGTTCTCTTTGTCTTTTATTGGAACATATTTTAATTTCATAAGCTTGATTGTAATATTGTGTTCCATCACCCATCCATAATCCTATATATAGCCCTTTCAATATCTCATTATGAGAGACTGTGGAAACAATATTTTTTCTGACGATGAGAGCCTTATCTGAAACATACTTCTTAATCGTTGCAGGGGATCTGTTGCATAGAACAGCTACCTTTCGAAGAGAACCATACCTTTGAAATAATGTTTGGATTAGATCAATCTCAGCATTTGAAATAGAACGCATGAGTATAGACAACAAAAGTAGATTTATATTACTTAACAGAAGTTGTCCAGTGCGGGAGTGGAGTTTCCATGTACACTAAACCCCAATTACCATTTATTTTCCCAGTAATTGATTATATATCTCGCAGTGAGTAAATCTTTAAATAGCCTTTATCATTCAAAAAAAGTAAAAAAAGATTATATTCCTAGACCGAGGTGTTTACAATGAATAAAAATGTGGTGGTTGGATTACTCCTATTTACAGCAGCTCTACTCGTTGGCTGCGTTGATTATAAAGCATACGATGTCCCCAATAATACAGCTCAAGGAGACGCCATGCTGCAAGAAGCAGGAGAACCCCAAACCAACACTACTTCACCCCAGACTTCACAAGACGCAGCAGTCGTAAATGTCACACCAAAAACAAACGCTAATACAACGAATGCATCCACCGCTACTCAACCTGTTGCCGAAAGTCGACCAAATAACCGTTCTTTAAGCGAAGCAACAATAAAAGTCAAAGAAAATGAACTCGTAAAAGTTAGAGTAAATTATAGCGATCCAGATCGCGACCCAGTAACCCTCAAATTTAACAAGCCCCTCGATAATAAAGGCGAGTGGAAAACTTCGTATGGTGACGCTGGTGAATATCAAACAACACTTACAGCAAGCGATGGTAAATTAACAACCTCAACAAAACTCAAAATTATTGTAGAGCGCGTGAATGTTGCCCCCACTATTGAAGGAATTACTGATCTAAGAGTCAAGGAAGGCGAGACCATCCGGTTTGAACCAAAAGTGACCGACCCTAACAAGGATCCAATTCAAATTACAGTCTCCGATCCACTTAAGACAGGTGTCTTCAAAACTGACCATACCAGTGCTGGAAAATACAACGTAAAAATCACAGCCAGTGATGGAGATCTTTCCACGGAAAAATCATTTATTCTTGAAGTACAAAATATCAACGTTAAGCCGAAAATTAGCAATGTTAAAGATATTACGGTAAAAGAAGGTGACACAATAACCCTTAAACCCACAATTGAAGACCTAGACGGAGATAAAGTCAAAGTCGAAATAAGTGATCCTGTTGGCAATGATGGTGTGTGGGAGACTCGCTTTACAGATCATGGACAATTTACCATAACTATAATTGCCGACGATGGTAAAGAAAAGGTTACCCAGAAATTTTCCGTAGTCATCCAAGATATTAATATGGCCCCCGAGATTGTTTCAGTAAATCTCGCAAGGTAGATTTTGTTTTTGTAACTTTTCATTTTTTTGTTTAAAGAGGGATGGATCATAGGGTCAAAAGACCTCAAACATACACGAGAAAAATAACCATGGCATCCCTACCACAGCATATACCGATAATCTGTTTATTGGTCCTTATTCTACTTGCACCCGTCTCCGCTGCTCCCCGACTCTTTGAAGTAAATGAAACAGATTTTGTAAAAATAGTTCCCGAAGCTATCGACGCAGATAACGACAAAATAACGTATACCTATTCAGATCCTCTTGACAATAAAGGAGAATGGCAAACGAGTTATAATGATGCAGGAAAGTATAACCTAACTGTCACTGCCTCGGACGGTAAAGAAAAGACAACCCAAGATATTATTCTCATTGTACACAATAAAAACCAGGCACCAGTTCTATCAACTAAAAAGATTATCATTAAAGAAACACAAACCGTAGACTTAAAACTAACTGTTGAAGATCTAGATGGAGACGCCCTAAATTATTCGTTTAATGAACCTTTTGATAAAAATGGAATTTGGAAGACAGGTTTTAATGATGCAGGAACACATCTTGCAACATTTAAAGTTAATGATGGGGAATATACGACCAATGGGCGTGTAGAAATTGAAGTAATATCAACAAACCAAGTTCCCAGCATTGTTGGACTATTCTCCAATAATTCTCGAATCGAAGTCCAAGAAGGAACAAATCTCACGTTTTTCATCGAAGTCCAAGATGAGAACCAAGAAGACCTAGAGTATCTATGGCGATATGACAACCTTACTATTAGCGACAAGAGACAAGGATTATACCCTATTAACTTTGATCAAAGTGGAGAACACACTTTAACCGTAACTGTAAGAGATGAACAAGAAACTATCGAACACAACTGGACTTTAAGTATAGAAAATTCCAATCGCAAACCAAAATTAACTCATCTCCCAATCAATACTGAAGAAGGTGAGAAAATAACTCTCGACTTTCTAGACTTTGATGAAGACGGCGACAAACTTTCCTATTCATACAGTCTACCATTTGACCAAAATGGTGAATGGCAAACAGGCTATGATGATGCTGGAAGCCACAAAGTTAATGTGACTGCAACTGATGGCAACCTTACCGCACAAACAACTGTAGATATTCGCATTCAAGACATAGACCGGGCTCCAAATCTTGTTCTTCCCCAACGATTGGAGGTAAGCGAAGGTTCACTTCTTCAATGGAAAATTGACGTGACCGATCCAGACGGAGACAAAATTAACATCAGTATCAAAAACCTTCCTCCAGAGGCAATCCTTAACGAGACAGGTAAACAAGTAACGTGGATACCATCCTATGACGAATTGCATCGTCGCGGTGGTAAGCTCAGTAACCTCCTCAGTAGCCTACGCCTAGAGCGGTATCTCATGAGCAAGAAGACAGTTGATCTAGAAATTGAAACATGTGGTAAACAATGGTGTAGTAGGGGAGTTGTTCCTGTTACCGTTTATAATGTGAACCGTGCGCCTTCATTTGTCAATCTTACAGACATTGCCATCCACGAGACCGAAACCGTCCATCTTAACGCCGTGGCAGTAGACCCGGATGGAGACATCGTTCGTTATTACTATACCGAACCGCTAGAAAACAGAGAATGGACCACCACCTATGAGGACAGCGGAACAAAAACAGTATATATCACCGCAACAGATGGCACCGAGTCAACTACACGCCCAGTTACAATTACCGTTCACAAAAAGAATCGTGCTCCAACGCTTGTCCTTGAAGAT
>CAYIEX010000085.1:0-7281 GCA_964362485.1 uncultured Methanosarcinales archaeon
CACAAAGAACTCACTTCTGCTGCATCACAAACTCTTCATCGACTTTCTGCAAATACTCTTTTGCCCGTGAAATGACTGAAGACAACACAAAACTCTCCACCTTCTCATTAAAGAGCTCACTGAGATTGGAAAATTCCGTAATACGATATAAATTTGCGTTCGTTTCAATTAAATAAAGATCTTTAAGCCGTTTCAGTTGGCGTCTAATATTTGAAGAAGCAATCCCGAGCATCGCTAAACCGTTTGTTTTGCGATAATCCATTACCTTATTCTTAATTTCTTCAGAATGTAACTGTTCTTTATTTTGCCGGGCTTGTAAAAGAACCAATAAAACATCAACTACCACGTCGCGCGAGTCGCCTGGTTGCAGGAGTCCTAGCGTCAAACACAGCTTGCGGACAAGCTCCCGACCACCCATCGTCGGCTTTTCATAGCGCCTCAGCGTGATTTCAAGAAGTGGAGTATCTCTACTAATCTTTGCCATTTGATCATCTCTTTTGAGAATTAAAGATAATGTTTAGTTCTTTTAAA
Source organism: uncultured Methanosarcinales archaeon (assembly GCA_964362485.1). Taxonomy (GTDB): domain Archaea; phylum Nanobdellota; class Nanobdellia; order Woesearchaeales; family GW2011-AR9; genus CAMAVK01. The sequence goes on from CAYIEX010000085.1 coordinate 532, forward strand.
TCTTTCTTCTCACTGCCCAACAAGAACCTGCTCAACGCAGGAAAATTACCCCATAATCACCTAAAATCATCAGAAATCAAATAAACTCAAAATAAAGATCATTATTGGTGTAAATACCACAACATAATCATCTTCTTATTATTACTATCCACACGAGCAAAATAATACCGCTCCAGTTGCACAATCTCACCCACCGGCAAGTCCCGCATGAGGGGTTCACCAAAGCCAGCAACTGTTGATCCATCATCCAAAAGAACCTCAACCCGCATCAATTCAGCTTTAGTTGGGAGCCATTGGATAATCATGCCCCTATTGGGCGCGCTTTTGTAATGTTCATATCCTTCGGAATGAAACTTAAAAGCACCCTTCTCAATCACAAAATTGTACCCCTCAATAAGGCGGTGAATCTTGCCCTCTTCGAGTAACCCAATGTCCTTTTTACTCATATAAATGTCCTCTCCTAATTCAAGTTCTCTAACTCCTCGCTCTAGAAACGATGGATGCCGTTGCAAGTGCACACGCCGGGTGTTTACGCCGGGGATTCGAACAGTAATGGGATCTTGAACAAAGAAGCAACGATTCGCTTTCGGATCCACAATCTCCTTATTAAACGCATTGATATTTTTCCAAAACTCATCAATTAAAACCGTTTTATCATTAAGTGATAGGCCTATTTCAATTGCAAAGCGGCGAAATGCGCCAGGCTGATACCCGCGTCGGCGAAGTGCCGGTAAAAAGGGAATACGAATATCTTCCCACGAATGGTATTTCCCTTGCTCAATTGCAAGCTTGGTCTGCGTCGTACTGAGTGTAAATCCTTCAAAATTAATCCTTCCCCAATGCTTATATTCCGGTGTTTTCCACCCCAGAGCTTCCATAATTATTCGCTCTTTCATCGCATTATCAGCGTGATCCTTCCCATTAAGAACGTGGGTAACTCCCATTTCATGATCATCAATCGCCACCGAAAAGATCATCAGTGGCCACAGTCTCTTACTGCTGCCCGTCTTGGGATGCACATGTTCAACAACTCGCATGATTGGAAAATCACGCATCGCTGGATTCTTATGAGCAATATCAGTTTTAAAACGAACAACCGCTTCTCCTTCAGCATACTCTTTAAACATCATCAAAAATCGTTTTTGTTGTTCTTTTCCTTCAAGGCTACGGCAAGAACAGGGTCTCCCTTGGTTCTTCATCTCACGCCATGCATCAGCATCACAAGTACAAATATAGACATGCCCTCGATCAATTAAATCGCGAACATACTTATAATACATTTCCAATCGGTCAGATTGAGCATATACCGATTCCACGCCATTTTCAGTAAGCCACCGTGCATCTCGTTCAATTAATTCATATGCCTGTGGGTAAATATTCTCCGCATTAGTGTCTTCAATTCGCAAGAGAAGTTTCCCCTGGTACATTTTTGCATATTCATAATTAAGAGAAGTTCCATACGCATGACCTATATGGAGTGGTCCTGAAGGCGATGGAGCAATACGCACAACCACTTTTCCCATTTCTGCATTTGGAAGTGCTTTGAGAGGTCCTTGTACGATTGGTTTTTGTTCAACAATAATTGGGCCATAGCGATCAAGTTCAGATTTAATAGAATCAAGTGAAAGACTTTCCACTTCTTGAGCAACCGTATTGATTTGCGCCATAACTGTAGTAACATTCCCTTTAAGAGCAGGATTTTCTTTCAGAACAAGACCCAAAACCACTTTAGGATTCGCTTTACCATTAAAATCAACGGCGTTTTTCAGAACATATTTACGGACAATATCTTTCATACAAGCATCAATCATCGAATAGTTCTTAAAGGTTTTTGTAGGTTTTTAGCCCCTCTATCTCTTTACAATCATATTCCTCGCCTAAGTCCAGCAAAACATATATAAGCGACCACTTCTCCTTCGCACAAATGGAAAATCAATCCCAAAACACATCGGATCTAAACGCTCAAGCTGATTCCTGCATGAAACTCGGTCAGCAATATCTTGGTCAAGGGGAAACGAAAGCAGCCCTTCCTTTTCTTGATCGTGCCACAAAATTAAAGCCTCTCTCACCGAAAGCCTGGACGCTCTTAGGGAATGCTTATATGATCTTGGGAGACTACCAACGAGCTCGGGTATCACTTACAAACGCCCATCAAATCAATCCAAAAAATTACTTTCTCTATTTGGCAGAAGGAATAATGCTAACAACCGAAAAAAAGTACACCCAAGCAGTACCCGTCTTTCTCCAAGCTGTACAATTAAATCCCAAGAATGCGCAAGTCCATTTCCATTTGGGCCTTTGTTTTCATGCTCAACAGAATTTTCAAAAAGCAGCGCTTGCCTTTGAAAATGCCTGCAAATTAGACCCTGCGTACAAAGAGAAAATCAAGTTTGTGAAATAGTTCTCAACTTCTCCAAAACAGTAAATCTCTTAAACTATTTCTTTTCTTCTCTACCATGCCTTACCCTATTTACACCATTGGTGGAAAACCTGTAACGGGAAAAAGTACTCTTGCCAAAACACTAGCACAACAACTAGGATATGATCGCATCTACGTTGGTGGTATTCTTCGGGAATGGTCACGTCAATCGGAACACAATCCTCTTAATCTTCCTTTTGATGAATGGTATCGCTCACTTCATAATAACTCCAGCCTTGATAATAAAGCGGATCGCACCGTTGGAGAGGCTGCCCAAATACGCAATGATTTGGTTCTCGAAGGTCGCGTCGCGTTCCATTTTGTCCCCCCCACAAAACGAGCAATCACTTGTAATGTCTATCTTACCTGCGACCAGCACGTAGCCTCAGAGAGAATATTTGATCTTCAAAGAAACACAGCTCGCCCGGAGGAAATCCAGTATCGCTGTGCCAACCATGCTTACAAAGTGCTAACGCAGCGCTTCAACGATGAAATAACCCGTTACAAAGCTCTTTATGGGATTGATATAGGTGATGATGGTCATTATGATCTTATAATCGATACAACAACTCTTAGTAAAACTGACGTACTCAGTCGAGTATTGTCATTCAAAAAATAGCTAACTACTAATACCCATCATTAAAGAGTCAACCAAACCTAAAACCTTCCTCTTTCAATCAGAATCTTCATTCGCTTCACAAAATCATCTGCTTCCAAATAGAGTTTTTCATAGTCTGGTCCTGAGATCTCCTTCATTTCGCGGTGCGTAATCTTTTTGCTAATCATGTAAAACTTGCGCATAGTATCAACATATTTCTTCTCCAGTAGTTTCGGTTTCACATACGCTCGTTCTAAAATATCACCCACATGCTCTGGCGTTGGAGGAACCTCACCTTTGCGCATAATGGCTGCATGTGCAGCATCGATAACCGCCCAATATAAATCAAGTGTTGCTTGTAGAACATGCCAACGTGAATTCAAAAGGGTCTTAGGAGACCTTCCATAATAGCGCCAAATGCTCTCTTCCGATGGTCTAACTCTTCCCTGCTGCAGCAATTTTTGTAGTGGTTCAAAAAAACCGCGATCATACAGCGACAATCCATCCCGCAATACATTGACTACAACAGGATCACCCGCACGCACATGTTCCCAAAATGCCGTAAATGTCATTGACGTAACATGCAGTTTAGGACTCACTCTCATCATCAAATTTTCCACAATGATTCGATACCCTTCAATGAGTGGCTCGTTAATAACAAATGAGGTGTCATCCGTTATCACTAAAATATCAATATCACTTCGAACAGTGGTTTCCCGGCGAACCGTACTCCCAAATACTACTGCCCCCATTAAGAAATCTTGTAGTTCCTTTTGTAGCGCCTGAGCAAACTTATGTGCAATTTGTAGATCCTCAGTAGGATAGCGATGTTTATTCTCATTCTCTTTACGCGCAATTTTAAACTCCATGGATGCAGCATAGGAGGGCGCGTTATTAAGATTTATGAACTCTTAAAGAGTAGTATCTTACTGCTTCTTGCAAGATCTCAAACCTAACTTCTAATTATACCTTTGGAACACATACAACTTTTTATAATCAGAAGCCGCTTAGCTTATAATAGAAAATAATTCAATGAAGGTGAGAAATATGGAAAAACAAGTTTCAATAATAGCAGAAATGCACCGTTCAGACCTCAATATAGGTAATCTTGTTGAAATAACACTCAAAGATGGAGCGGAGTGGGACAATGGCTGGAGTCCAGCTCCAACTGTTGATCCACAAGGGTATCGAGCTCCACGGGGCGAAACCTTACCAGCCATACCCGGATTACGAACAGTAGGATACATCGCTGAATATAAAACAGATCGGCTTACCCTTGCACCAGCATGGGGTAACATGGAACAAAGTAGGCCTGGACCCCGTTTTGAAGCAGGAAGTTGTTATGTTCATGAAAATGCTATTTTAAGTTATCGTAGATTATAATTATTTTATTGTCCTTTTGTTTTTGATTATGAAATAATTTTTCCAAGACCAAACGTTTAAATACCTCTCTCCCTCTCATTACCTAAGTGTTAGAGATGAAAAAAATACTATTACTCTTCTTTATTTTAGCTGTAACAGTTGCCTCGATTCAAGCCATTAACACACCATCATCACCGCGCATCAACGTAACATTTGTTTCACAATCTCCTGATCCTGTTGAACCGGGTCAGATCGTCACCATTAAATTCAAGATTGAAAACGAAGGAACAGAAACAACAAATGATGCAATAGTTCGTATTCTCCCTAAGTACCCTTTTACAATCTATAACGATGTTGCAGAAAAAAATATCGGCAAATTAAGAGCTTCAACAACGGGTGCCGACGCCATTGACATCGAATTCAAACTGAAAATTGACTCGAGCGCCGTTGAGCAAGAAACCGAACTTGAACTTGAGATCCAAGTAGGAGAGGGTAAAGTTAGTTATACTAATAACGAGTTTGAAATTGATATCCAAACTCAAGATGCCGTCCTTGATATCAAATCGATTACTTTTGAACCCTCCCAAATCAAACCAGGTGAAACCGGTAGAATTAGCCTCACTGTTCGCAATCTCGCCGATTCGCTTCTCAAAGACATAAAAGTTAAACTTGATTTTACCAGCGCCACGCTTCCTCTTGCTCCCTACCAATCCTCGTCTGAGCGTATTCTTCCCCAATTGGATAGCAATTTTCAAGACACACTTCTCTATGATGTTATAGCAACCCCTGATGCAACCCCTGGTCTCCACAAGGTCCCAATTAATATTACCTATTACGATGAAGATGGAAAATTTTATGCGATTAATGACATTATTGCCGTGCAGATTGGTGATCAACCTAAAATCCGTGCATTCCTAAGGAAAACCTCCTCGCTAGAAGCTGGCAGCAACACCAAAGTTACGTTAAGCCTTGCTAATGCCGGTGCATCTGATCTCAAATTTGTCGAGGTTACTCTTCTTGCGAGCGAATCATATGAACTGCTTGGCTCAAGCCGTTACTTCTATATCGGTGATGTTGATACTGATGATACGGAGAGTGAAGAACTCGAACTGTTCATACACCCCGACCAAGAGATCCTAACCCTTCCATTGAAAGTAGAATTCCTCGATGCCAACAACCATCCATTTGTTCAGGAGTTTAATCTTGAGCTACCCCTGTTTGAGCATAGTGAATTAAAGCAATATGGTGTTGTTCAAAGCAGCAACGCAGGTCTCATAATTGTACTTCTGCTCCTTGGTGGTGCAGGCTTCTATCTATATCGAAAATATCGTAAAAAACAAAAATAATCTACGCATTATATCCCCCCTCGTATACTATTCACATGAATAAAGACTATCTTCAGCTTGCTATGCGTAGTGTAAAAGCGCGAGCTATGCGCTCCATGCTCACAATCCTTGGCATCTTTATAGGTATCGCTGCTGTTGTAGCCTTAATCAGCCTAAGTGAAGGACTTAAAAATGCTGTTGCCGATCAATTTGCTCAACTAGGTTCTGATAATGTTATGATCCAAGCCGCAGGTGGTGGTTTTGGACCGCCCGGAACTGCTGTCGCTAAACCATTAACTATCCAAGATAAGAAAGCAGTGGACGCTGTGCAGCGTGTCGACCTTGCTGTTGGACGCCTTATCCGAACTATCCAGGTTGAATCTCACAACGAAATACGATATACCTATGCTGTTACGCTTCCCCAAGCGCAAGACGAGCGTGATATGATTATTGAAGTCAATAGTTATACTGTTGCTAGTGGCAGATTCTTCGAGCAAAGTGACGCCAGAGAAATCGTCATTGGTTGGAACCTCCAAAAAGACTTCTTTGATCACACATTGGAATTACGCAATAAAGTTCAGATTCAAAATCAGCAATTCACTATCGTTGGTATCCTACAAGAATCAGGAAATCCGCAACGTGATGATACTATTATTATGCCTGAACAATCCATGCGTGACATCCTCGTCATTCCAGAGAGCTACGACATCATCGCCGCGAGAATTAAAAGCGGTGAAGACATAACTCTTGCCAGTGAAGAAATTAAAAAAGAGTTACGTGATACAAGAGAGGTTGAAGAAGGCAAAGAAGACTTTACTGTCGAAACCCCTGAGCAGCTCATTGGTACGCTTAATACTATTCTCAATATCATCCAAGGGGTATTGGTAGGAATCGCTGCAATTTCTCTTCTCATCGGCGGAATTGGCATTATGAACACCATGTACACTGCAGTCGTAGAGCGAACAAAAGAGATAGGAATTATGAAATCAATTGGCGCAACACCACACACAATTATGATTCTCTTCTTATTAGAGTCGGGCATGCTT
>CAYIEX010000086.1:0-7207 GCA_964362485.1 uncultured Methanosarcinales archaeon
TCGATAATTGAGGTGGTGGTTAATGTTACTGATAATGTGAATGTTAGCATTGTTCTTGCAACAATTACCTCTCCAAATAGTAGCGTTACAAATTGGTCACTCGCTAAACAGGGTTCGACGAGTATTTACAATATTTCGTATGATGTTCCTAATGGAGCCATTGGAGTTTATAATATCACATTTTTTGCTAATGATACCTCGGATAATGTTAATTATTCGGAAAGAACGAATTTTACTGTTTTAGATACGCACTTTCCAACAGGATTCACACTTACTGAAGATCCAAGCGATCCTGCGACGTATAATGCGTCCCAAGTCTACTTTTTTAATGTAACGGTGATTGAAAATATCGAAATTCGTAATGTGATCATCGAATATAATGGTACCAATTATAGTTCAGAGGTCCGCAATTTTACAAGCAACCGGTTTGAGTTTAACCGAACTAGCCTTGCCGCGGGGACATACCAATATACTTGGTTCATCAATGATACCTCTGGAAACATGAATTCAAGCTCATCAAATTATACCATCTCACGCGCCTCGTCACTGGTCAATTTGACGCTTGTAGGAAATGACACGAATGTTAATATTAGTGCGGGTTCAACCGTTAATCTATCAGGAGTTCGCATTACAGGTGAGGGTGAAATAGAATTACTGGAAAATGGCACATTACTTACTTTAGGAAATAGCTCGGCCACAGTATTGCGTGATTTTAACACAATCGGTGTCTTTAATATTACAATCCGCTATAATCAGACACAGAATTACACCACTTCATCCGAGAGTCATAATGTAACGGCACGCGATACTACCGCCCCAAATGTTACGCTGGTCACGGTGAATGCCAGTTCAGTAAATCAAACTCAAATAGTCAGTTTTAATACAACGGTCGTAGATAACATTCAACTGAGCTCAGTATTGCTGCAAATCATTAATCCAGCGGGTGAGGCTACTAATTTTACGATGAGTAACTCAAGCAGCCGATATAATTATTCGTACGCTACAAGTCTTTCAAGCCCCATTGGTAATTATACAGCTATGTTTCTTGCTAATGACTCATCCAATAATAAGAACTACACCCACAATGTGAGTTTTTGGGTTTACGACATAACGCCCCCCAATGTTACAGCACTGATACCAGCCAATATGAGCACTTTGTACACGAGTTCCACAGTACAACTTGCTGCGAATGCTAGTGATAACATCAATATATCGGTTGTTCGTGTTAACATAACGTATCCTAATGCAAGTGTTCAAGAAATTGTCCTTAGCCTTGCGGGAGGTAATAGGTATAATACTTCATTTTCAATTGGTACTGTAAATGGTTCGTATACAATGCTTGTTTTTGCAAATGATACTAGCAATAATATTAATACGACGAGTATTACAAACTTTTTTGTTAATATTACAGATAATTCGCCTGTGGTAAGTTTAGGAAATCCAGTAGCGGGGTATAGTAATACTACATCTTCTCACATTGAGATTAATTTTACATGCTCTGCAACAGATGATTATAGCCTGCGAAATCTCTCACTTTACCTAACTAATCCTTCGAATGCATCGTTTGTCCTCAATCAAAGTAGCCTTGTGAATGGTACCTCTAATAGCACAGCTTGGCTTGTCAATGTTTCACAGGGTAGTTTTACCTGGAACTGCCTTGCTTTGGATAACAGCACCCAAATAGATTGGGATACTAATAGATCATTTGCGATTACAGCTGCCGACTCAGGGTCTTCATCAAGTTCAAGTTCCTCTGGTGGTGGGGGAGGAGGAGGCGGTGGGGGAGGCAGTTCAGGAGGAGGTACACCTCCTTCGGATGTTCCTGGGGCTGAATTACCAGGACGTGGCAATATTCCACCAGTGGCCCATTGTCATTGGAACGAGAGTTTCGTGGATGGTGAATGTAGGTTTGATGCAAAAAAAGCTCAAGCTAATGTAACGGGTGATATTGGTGGAACTGAAAGTGAGAAGGAAGAATCAATGGGAGCTAGTTTACTCAATTTTGTGGGAAGGGCATTTGATATTACAATTAAAGATGTGAATACAAAAGAGGTGCTGCCATTTGTTGTTTTTACGCTCCTGGTGGTTATACTCCTTGCTACAGTAAAACGACGCAAAAGACCATATATTACTATTAAGTCGCCGGCTCGAGCACAAGTGGGTGATTTAGTAGAGCTCCAGATGGAAATAGGAAACGCAGCCCAACCACTTTCATTACGCTTATGGACAATGCTTGTGCCTAAAGATTCAATCCAGCAAGGTCTTAAAGCAGTTATGGAAAAATCACCTACTTACAAAGTTGATGCTGATAGTAAGGAAATACGCCGATTCGTTATTCCCATTAATATTCCTGAGCAGTTAAAATTAGGGCGCTATAAGATAATTACATGCGCCCAGTGGGAATTTGCGGCGACGTCACGCAGAGAAAAAAAGACGGTTGTGTCTGCCTACTTAAATCAATTAAGACTTAAACGAGATGTGTCCGTGTGGAGCGAGACATTAAGTCGAATTTTGAGTAGACACTCTAAGCTTCCACAAAAGCTAACCGATGATTTACATGCAATGCGCAGCCAGCTTGGTACACAGGCAGCAGCAATAGAACTTGCGCGAAATAGACGCGAAATTATGCTTCGAATGAGACTTGCCCAAAAGATGCATAAACTGCGACTGCAGAAAATTAAAATTGAAGAGGAAATGCGGGCGGCTGAAGAGCAGGGTAAACTTTCTTTGGAGCTTAACACAATTGAGGCGAAGGAAGATCTTATGAAGCGACGAAACAGTTAGGAGAAAACGTAAAATATATATGCTCAACATGATGAAGTAGGTGGATAAAAGATGATACCATTGCCATTTTATTGGATTTTGAGTTCCATCTTCATAGGCTCTGCCCTATTTTTATTTGTATTTAATAAAAATACGAACACTCGTAAATTAAATACAGTCTCACTGGAAATAGAGGGATATACGGTGGAGTTTGATACCCGTATAAAGGCAGTGCCTCTTTTAACTCCTAAGCTTTTTGAAGAGATGAAAATACTTGATGATGAGAATTATTATGTGCTACGCGAAAAGCATCTACTCAAAGAGGAAGTTGAAGAGATCTAATTTCTGGGATTGTAGGTTTACCCCAACGGTATCCTTGTTTGACAATAGGGACAAAATACACCTTTGAGAAGCCGATATTTGAAGAAGATGATTTTATTTTTACATTGAGGGCAACTTGCAGTTTCTTTCATTCTATCACACGAGCTAGTTTTTTAAAGGGGTTTAAATGATTTTTGGATTTAAGATCTGTTTTATGGGGGCAAAAGAGGGCTTAGAATGAGGATGTTTGGATCTTATCTATGAGGTGAGCATTCGACGGTTATATTTCTCCAATAATTAAAAGGGTGACCATTGGAGTACTAATAGAACAGAAAGTGGTGCATCCGTACCGGATGACCTTCTTTGAGGACCATATAACGACGGGTATGTTCTGAATCGATCAGGTTGAGATTTTAATACTCTTTAATGCTAATTGATTATAAGGAAGGAAATGAAAAGTTAATAAGAATATTATAAATAAGAATATTATAAAAAATTAATTTTAAAAAATTATTCTCTGGCAAGTTTCCAAATTGTTTTCATTCCAAGCAAAATTGCACCGGGAACAACAAAGACAACCATGTTGCTTAAAATTGACCGTAAGTATGGACCAACTCCGGGAATCAGACCAAGGTTAACAATCCCAGCAAGCATTAGGGCAACTGAAGCGAGTAAAAATGGCGTCGTTTCTTTGGCGGTAAGATTGAATAATCCCACAAAGAAGCCAAGAAGTACAAGGCTGGTTACTAGATATTCTGGCGGAAAGAGATTGCGAAACAAACCTGCTATCACCGCGACAAGAAGACCGGCAAAAAATGTGTAATGAGCAATTCGATGAAGCTCCATTTTTTCTGTGTTAAGGAAAGATCCTTTTTCTGAATTTTGGGAAGATTTTTTTTTAACCATTGACTATCACCTCAAAAGGTATATGGGAATGATTCCATTAGGGTATATAAATCATTCGGTTGCGGGTCGGGTTGCTTTGTGTCCAGGTTGTTTTGGAATAATAATAATGATGTTGATGGCACCATACGGGAAGTGGGGGATGGGAAAGTGTTTATAGATGGAAATCGGCTAGAATAGCTAGGGAATAGTTTTTTATAGCGAAAGAAAATAACTTCCTCATGAAAAAAGAGATGATGTTTGCAGTATTCTTTTTGTTATTTCTAATTGGTTGTACTCAACCAAATGCACAGACTGCTGATGCAACCGAGGTTGTTAATAGATCCGCATATGAGACCCAAGAAGGCGTGCAGCCCGTGGAACAAAAACAGCGGAACCGTATTCCTACTCCCACATTCCAAAATCAACCAATCAACCAGGACCAACGGAATTGCATAAGTAATCCTGCTCCGCAATTCACAACGAGTTTTATCGATATCACCAAGATCCAGCAGCTTACACCTATTGGGGGGATTATGGTGGGCTCACAGTCACGAAGTTATATTTTCACCAAGCAAAAACAACGTGTACCAATTTATGCACCAGCGAATTCGACCGTAACGGGAATCGTCTATGCGTACCGAGGAGACCCCGCTCAAGGTGCCAGAGCAGAGTATCGTGTTGATTTGGAAGTAAGTTGTGAGGTACACTATTGGTTTGATCATCTAACAGATATATCTGATCGGCTCAAAGAATACGCTCCGACGAAGGCTGCATATAATACACATAATAACAATATCAAACCCATCCCGATTAAAGAAGGAGAACTCATCGGCTATACACAGGGAGGGGATTTTGTTGTCTTCAATTCGGCAAAAATAGTTCCGCATATCAATCCAAAACGCTGGACATCAGAACATAATTTGTATGCAGACTGTCCATATGATTATTTTATACCTGAATTAAAAAAGCAATATTATAATCTTTTTGCGTCTGCGAGTGGATATATTCCCCAAGAAAAAACGTGTCGAAACGCTTCTCGAGACGTAGAGGGAACGCTTTCCGGAGCCTGGTTCCAAGGTGACGCTACTGATATAGAAGGCCCCCACTTGTATATTGCGAACGACTTCACCATGGTTGATTTGGTAAAGCAGGCTCAGTCTGGTCAAAATGACTACGGATTTAGACTACGAGACATGACTCCTGCAAAATATCCGCATGAAATACATATAGGGGATAGTATTTGTTATTCTGACCAACAAAATTATGCTTACTTCAAGGTCATCGACAAAACACATATACAAGTAATTATTGCTTCTGGAAATTGTCCTAGCACTATTCCTCACAATGGTTGGGAAACTTGGGAGCGATGACTCTAATGAAATACGAAAATATAGCGGCGAATAGAGTTACTCGTACAAGCTATGCTATCCTTTGGTATATTTTACTAATAGGTATGTTGCTTCTCGTTGGCTGTGTACAAGACACATCTCAGGCAGAAGCCAAAATGCAGGATGTAGAAAAATTTCCGTTGCAAGAATCTTCTGAACCTTCTGAAGATGTATCTAAACAACATTGGAATCGAATCTTCACAAAAGCTTTTGAACCGGTTGATTGTCTTGAACCGCGTGATCCACAAAGTTTACCTGACAGTTACTACAAAGGTCCTATGTTTGATACGCATATCCATCTGCTTGGTTTGCCGGGTGGTGAACCTGGACATCCCAATGATTATTACACTGGTGAGAATCTAGGTATAAAACATAGCATGGAAGAATGGAAGTGTATGATGAATTCTGAAAGTACACCTAAAGCCCTTGCATTTTTCCCAGTAGCGGAACCAATCATCCCCGAATCTGTCGATGCTGTCAAAAAGATCATAGAAACGTATCCTGATCGTTTTGTTCTATTTATTAATCCGCCAGCAAGCGATGGAAGCGGTTTGTCAACTATCAGCGCGCAAGAATTAAAATCAATACTTGATACCTATCCGGGAATTTTTAGGGGCTATGGTGAAATTGCGCTATACAACCATGATGACGTTGAAGGTCTATCTCCTGATTCACAAAGGCTTACAGAAATCTATCCCGTTGTACGAGAACATAACCTTGTGGTCTATTTTCATATGGGATCTGGACAAAAGGAGGCTCTCAAACGTGTCGCAAGAGCAAACAGAAACATAACATTCATTTTCCATGGTGGGAATCTTTACAATGTTAGCCCGACTCAAGCAGGTATATCCCATGATGAAAAAATTTTAGTAGATATAGAGGAGATTCTCTACAGCAATCCTAATGTGTACTATGGTATTGATGAGTTGTATGGTGGTGATTGGTTATTAGAACCTGGTAGAACTAAACAAGCGTTTTTGGATAATTTTAGAAATTATGGGCCATTATTTGAAAAAGACCTCTCGTTGTGGAAAGGCTTCATTGAGCGACATCCTAATCAAGTCTTATGGGGTACGGACAGGGGAGGTTCTGCTTTATGGGATAAAGATCCGGATGTAGCAATAACACTCAATAATTATACCAGAGCGTTTATCGGCAAGCTAGATCCAAAAGTGCAGGAGAGATTCGCGTACAAGAATGCAGAGAGGATATTTGAAGATGAATAAGATGAATAAGACAATCGTAACGACGTTTCTGATTATCGTAGGATTACTTATTATTGCCATTTCTATTGGTTGCGCGAAGCCAACTTCATTTGATACTTCTGATCAAGCACAAGCGAATGCCAATGATGAGATAATTATTGATGGTGAGGTTGTGAAAGTTGCCAACCAAAGAGAAAATGCTTCAATATCAAATGCTGTTGATGAAGTGAGTTCGTCATTTGGGCAAGGGCAAGATGATGCGAAAGGTGATCATGAAAAAGATACTCCAAATGAAGCTAGTTCTGCGCCGCGTGAAGAACGTCCTTTGGATCCTGAAGAACAACTCTGGCGTGATCGAATTGAAAAAGCTTTGGCTCCGGGTATCTGTCGTGATGTCGTTGCTCCATCGTATCCTGATTCGTACTACCAAGGTCCTTTGACTGATACACATTTACACATTCCTGCTATACCTGATTGGTCTTTTGATGAAGATAATGAGATGGAAAAACGATTTCAGGAAGGGCGATTTGGTGGTGAACGATCATTATTAGGCTGGAATGTTAAGATGGGTGATATTGCTTGCACTATAACTCAAGAAGGCACGCACAAAAACTTTGCATTCTTCCCAGTTTATGAAGGGGAAAT
>CAYIEX010000087.1:0-7143 GCA_964362485.1 uncultured Methanosarcinales archaeon
TGGAATCGCATCCTTAATTGACTCAAATCCACAGACCCAGCGGATTACACGCTCGACCCCAAGACCAAATCCGCCGTGGGGAACTGATCCATAACGTCGAGTATCCAAATAAAACTCATACTCCGTTGGATCTTCTCCCTGTTCAGTAAGCCGTTTCTTAATTTCCTCTAAGTTCTCTTCACGTTGTGACCCACCAATAATTTCACCAAACCCTTCAGGAGCAAGGAAATCGCAACCCTGTACAGTGCGTGGATCATGTGGATCCTCCTTCATATAAAACGCTTTAACCTTCTTAGGATAATTTGTACAAATCACAGGCACATCATACAAGCTACTAAGTCTCTCTTCTTCAATAGTTCGAAGATCTTTACCCCATTCGATATCCATATCACACTTCTCTTTTAATATCTTCAACGCTTCTGTATAGGTCATGCGAATAAATGGTTTTTGCACAATTGGTTCCAACTTCTTCCAATCACGCCCAAGAATTTCAAGCTCTGCCTTATTTTTCTCAAGCACTTTTGTAAAAACAAATTTCAACAATTGCTCACCATGATGTTGGACATCAGCAAAAGTTGACCACGCCATCTCCATCTCTGCATGCCAATATTCCGTTAAGTGGCGTGAAGTAACAGATTTCTCCGCCCGAAACGAAGGGGCGATAGTATAGATCTTTTCAAGCGCAAAAATCGCTGGCTCAGCATATAACTGCCACGTTTGAGCTAAAAAGACGTCTTTGCGTCCAAAATAATCTACCTTAAAGAGTTCGGAGCCACCCTCACATTGTACCGCTTGAAAAATAGGTGAATGATACTCATAAAAACCTTGCCCTTTAAAGTACTCATCAATCGCCCCGAATACCGTTGAGCGAATTTTGAGCATCGCCGTCATCTTGCGACTGCGCAGCCATAAATGTCTATTATCCGCCAAAAACTCAACTGATTGATCTTTATTGATAGGAAAACTCTCCGATTTACCAACGAGAGTATACTCTTTAACATGAAGCTCGTACCCCGTAGGAGCACGCTCCTCTTTTTTGATTTCACCCGTAAACTCAAGAGCAGCTTCCATTTGAATTTTATCAATTTCATCCCATCTGCTCTCAAAATCCTTGCGATCCAAAACACATTGGATTACCTGAGTTGAATCTCGCAGTGTAATAAATTTCAATTTATTGGATCCGCGTTCGCGCCATACCCATCCATGAATCGAAACGGTGCCGTTGCCCTGTTGGATTGCTTGTTGGATGGAAATGAATTGGGGGGCTGATGTGGAAGTAGATTTCATAGACTGTGCCTCGTTGTTTTGTATATAAACTTTTCTTAGACTCGGGTTAGGGACTACTTTGTTGGTGTATACTAAGCACTGCTCTCCCCGAGGGATCTGCTCTACCCTGAAATTCTTTACTCCATCGAAGAGCAGTAGGTGTTGAACAAGCAATTGATGGTCCTACCGGTACAGTAAGCGGAGCACTTGGACTTTTAAATAATTCATCAAAGATAGTCCGGTAATAATATTCCTCTTTAGTGAGGGGAGCCTGTTTTATGAAACGTTGAGTTGATCTTGCCATCATCTCATCACTAACCTCATCCTGTGCCAGTTTTTTTAGCCGATCGATCCAACTATAACCTACACCATCACTGAACTGTTCTTTCTGCCGCCACAAAATTTCATCTGGAATATACCCTTCGAACGCCTTTCGTAGTATCTCTTTTTCAATTTTTTTTCCGGGACACATTTTATCTTGAGGATCAATGCTCATGGCGTAGTCGAGAAATTCTTTATCAAGGAATGGTACTCGAATTTCGACTCCCCAGGCTGCCATAGATTTGTTGGCACGCAGACAATCATACTTACTAAGCAAAGAGAGTTTTCGCACAGTTTCTTCATGAAATTCTTGTGCATCTGGTGCCATGTGAAAATAAAGATATCCTCCAAACACCTCATCAGAGCCTTCTCCTGAAAGTACCATCTTAATGCCAAGCGATCTGATCTTTCTTGCCATCAAGTACATTGGTGTGGATGCACGTATCGTTGTTACATCAAACGTTTCCAAATGATAAATAACATCACGCAATGCGTCCATACCTTCCTGAACGGTAAAAACAATCTCATGATGAACTGTTCCAAGGTAGGTTGCCACTTTACGCGCGTACGCCAAGTCAGGTGAATCTTTAAGACCTATAGCAAATGAATGGAGCGGTTGGTCTTTAGGTTGGAATTTCATAGCAATTGCTGCAATTAACGAGGAGTCAAGACCTCCTGAAATAAGAACGCCATAAGGGACATCCGCCATTAATTGTTTTTGGATTGCATACTCTAATTCTCGGCGAAGCGTTGGAAGTGACACTTGTTGAGCAGGAAGCATTGCTGTCCAAGCAGGAGCATAGTATTGAGTATATTGCTTAGTTCTGCTTTGATAATAATGACCCGGAGGAAATTCTTCAATTTTTTTACAATAGGGATCAAGCGCTTTCATTTCGCTTGCTATATGCAGTATACCCTCCTCATCCCAACCAAGGTAGAGGGGACAAATTCCCATATGATCCCGCGCAATGAGATAATCACCGGAAGTAGGATCATAGATTATGAATGCGAAGATGCCGCTGAGCATCTTTACAAATTCTGGTCCGTATTCATCGTAAAGGTAGAGTAAAACTTCGCAATCTGACGTTGTCTGCCAACAGTGTTCTTTTGCTAATGTTGTACGAAGTTCTTTATGAGTGTAAATCTCTGCGTTGGCAATCACAACGCGTCCAGTTTTCATATCAATAAGTGGCTGCTTTCCATGCTCAACATCAACTATAGAAAGTCTTTCATGAGCAAGAATAACTTTGCTATCACTATAAATACCACTTCCATCAGGACCGCGATGACGAATGAGCGATCTCATCTTTAATGTTCTGTCTCGGTATTTTTCCTGATGCTGTTTGATATCCATGATCCCAATAATGCCGCACATAGTGTTTCTCCTCCAGATTCTGATAACTCCGCCCAGTATTAATAGATATTCCATAATTTTTGGGAAATAATCCAATATTTTCACAAAATTTATATAGTATTGGAACAATTGTTCCATTATGACCTACATTCCCGATGATAAAGACCAACAGATCCTAGAAATCCTTAAAGATCACGCTGATTACACAACAAGGCAAATCGCTAAGAAAACACTCTTGCCAATTACCACGATCCATAACCGTATCAAAAAACTCAAAGCGGAAGGTATCATTAAAAAATACACCGTCAAATTAAACTACGAGAAATTAAACCAAAACTTTCGCGCTTACGTCCTTATCTCCGCAAACTTACACATCCTCAAAGAAAAGAAGAAAACCCAGCATGACCTTGCCAAAGACTTACGCAAATTTCCATTTATTGAACGAGTAGATATTGTATCAGGCGGGACCGATCTTGTTGCCATAGTGCGCGTCCGGGACGTCAAAGAATTTGATCAGGTACTTCTCGGCAAACTTCAATTGGTGGAAGGAATAGAAAAAACACAGAGTTTAATTGTCATTCATTCGAGTTGATGCTAAAAAATTTCTAAGGGATCTAAGAAAAATCTCGAATTAAATATTCAGGCTAAAGCGTAGATATAACGGGCTTTTCACGCAATTCTTTATTTTTTACACTCTTAAACATAAATATTGAAACACAAAACTTAATAACTACTACCTCAAAATAATAACTTGAAACAAAATGGACCAGCAATCGCCCAATGAAGTTGACTCCAACCAAAAGTCACAGAAAAGAACTACCCCATTGGAATCAATTTTAGAATATAGTACGCTAGCTATTATTGGAATAGCAATAGTCACAACTGCAACAGTGGCAGCAATTAACATGTATCATAGCCACAATCCAAATAACAATCCAGATAATAAAGTAGCACAGCCCAACCAACCTTCGAAAAATAAACAATCGAGCGAAGATCGATTGAGAGAGGTAATTCTATCGTACATGTCCGACCCCGATTTCACAAGTTCAGATTTTACTCGCCAGATAACGGGAACTCCAGCAAAACTAGAACTCTTTGATGTTGATGAAGACATGCTCTATTTCAGTGCACCAACACCAGAGATTGCAAGAAAATTAAGTAGTAACCCACTTTCAATCGAATTTGCAGACAGAAATCGAGTATTGGGAAAATATACATTTAATTCAACCGGAGAAATATTTCGCTTTCCAGCACGCGATTTTCACTATAATCCAAAAACCACACTTCTCTTTCCAGTTGGCAGGACAACCTATACCATTAGCCTGCCAGAACTTGCTGACTTTTTAGAAAACAATAGTATTTATGGAGGACGCGCTGAGTTTATAACCAGCCAAACCGGCAGTAAAGTCATCACTACTGCAAATCATGGTGCTTATGTCGCCCGTCGTGGTGAACCTTCACTCACGCGACTTGTAAATCAAGTAACCCAAGGAGCAACAACCAAAGAACAAAAAGCACAACGTCTTTTAGACCTTGTAACATCATTGAAATACAACTTTAAAGAGGCGTATTCCGATCTAGAAACAATGAAACGTCCTAATGAAGTTATAATGTCAGGAGGATCAGATTGTAGTGGCCTTACCATAGCATACGCTTCTCTTCTCGAACAGACGGAAATCAACTATCAATTACTGTATATGGATGGGCATATTGCTGTTGCCGTAGAAGGAGACTTTCCGAATTGGAACCGTCTTTCATCTAAATTAAGCGATAAAAGCCCGAGCTATTCATATACCGCAACCACGTCTCCAGGGTTTAGAATTGGGGAAAGCCTCATTAATCGAAAATTAAGTGATATCCAATATACTCAACAGCCAAGCAAGGGAATAATTATGGATGTGAGAACAGGAAAAGAAGTAGCTTTTTGGTGAAAAACCATTCAACCCACCAACAATCTTTTTATTGAAAAAGAGTTGGAAATCCAAAAGCTCTAAATCCAATCGATTCCAAATGCTTTTTTGAATTCATCCGGAGCTTCCTCAAGACCCATAGATTTTAATTCTCTACGCTTAAGAAAAGCCTTGATATCCTTTTGACTTTCCGTATCAAACACTTCCATAAGATATTTCTCATCATCAGTGGTATGAGGAGCAAGCAGCATCTCTTTTCGCCGAATGTAAACATTAACATTTGTTTGAGTGACTGGTTTGAACCCATGAATAAGATACTGAGCAAAAGAACTGAACTGTTCAGGTCTTGGTGAAGTCTCTTTATCATCACAATCATCAATAACAACAGCATTGTAGTGAGCAGCAAGATTCTCACGGACAGCCCCTTCAGCATACCACATAAAAGGCACGCTGTGACCATGTCTAAAATCAACAACTGTACTATTCTCCTTTTTCACGCGCTCAGGATTGTAAAAAAACTCCATACATAAGCCTTCTAAAAGAGGACAGTCAAGCCAGCGATAGGTATTATCTGATGAAAAAGTAAAGTAACCACAGAGCTTATCCTGAGCGATTCTATCAATAACACTATCCAATTCAACGGTAGAAACAACCGTAGGGATAACAACACGTGCGTAATTAGCCATTGTAAAAGCACAACCGCATCATCTTTATTAAATATTCTCCCATAAACAGAAAATTCCATGGACTCTAAACCAAAATGCATTCCCCAAAACATTTATAAAAGAAGGTAGTCTATTACCGACTAAAACCAGATAAAATTAGGTGATAGTCATGACCGATGCAGATTACGAACTTCTACCCCATCAAGTTATAGGTGACCTCAAAGACGAAGTCGAAGCACTTAAAAAACGTCTTAGTGCACCAGACACCAAAATAAATGAACTAATTTTAGAGATAGAAACACTCAAAGACGGAATTCACGAACTAAATACAATCTTTAGCCGCGTCCTTCAAGAAATAAAAGGCGACGACGACGTCCATGATAAAAAAGTTCAAGAAATTGCAGCCAAAGTGGATTCAATACTTGCCCAAAATGAAACAATAGCCAAGGGAATGGTTGCTATTGCTGACAAAGTTGATGATTTCATCAATAGCCAAGGTGGAATGAACAGCCAAGGCAGCATGGGATCGCGTGCCATGTCAAACCAAGCAGGCATGTCCCCGATGGGTCCACCAATGGGTATGCCCGGTTCACAATTCAACATGGGTATGCCCCCAATGCCCGGCCCTAGTAGGATGGCACCACCACCGAATTTTAACGACTTGCCACCCTTGACACCACAAAGTGCTTCAGACGATGACTTTCCCCCACCGCCGCCCGGACTAGCAGATAAAAGAAGAAGCCTTGGTGGAATATTTAAGTGAATGACCGTGAACCTAACACGCGCGAGACGGATCTTGTTCAGAGCAGCCTCACAACATCAGCGTGAGAGAGTCACATTCTCTAAACATGAAATTAGCACGAAGCTACAAGAAATAAAATCACTCGCTTCACAAAAGAGTATCCCAAAAGTAAAGATTCAAGCCGAGATATACGCCCTAGAAGAAAAACTAGAGGGAATTTACGAAATCGAAAAAAGAATTCTTCAGGAAAAGAAAGCCGAAAGTGGACGTGAGCGATCACTTAAAAAACAAATTATAATGCTCCAGCAACGCTTAGAACTAACCAAAGATAAGAATATCCATCTTAAGGTTGAAAAAATAAACTCACTTCTCGCAGAATACCTTGCTAAACACCATATCCATAAAGAAGTAGCCCATCAAAAAGCCATCCAAAAAGCAAAGAAAACACCAGGAACAAAAAGCTCATCTACCCCTGAGTCGACAAGCCAAGACCCTAATAGCAAGCCCAAGAAATCTGAAATAAAAAACACTACAGAAATTGAGCCCGAAGAACACTCCACCAAAAAAGAGATGCTCATCTTGCGTTTGCAAGCACTGGAACAAGAATTAGAATTAAAGCGTTCCCATCTTGATCCACTGAGTAGCAAACTTCTTGAAGAAAAGATTAATCTAATCCATGTACGGCTCAACCAAGATTCCGTGATTTCTCAGAGATCAGAAAATTATTCAAACACGTACCAGGAACCACTAATAATCGATGCAAGTCAAAACAAAAACACAATTAGCCTGGGGGGAGTTCAAGATACACGCATACATATCCCACCACCACAAAAAACACCTAATGCATCAAAACAAATCGACCCTCACTCAGATGCTTCCCCTTTT
>CAYIEX010000088.1:0-7138 GCA_964362485.1 uncultured Methanosarcinales archaeon
GAAGATGAACCATATCAACCAGCGATTGATCACTTTAAGCAAGGCCTGGTATCCTATGTTAATGATTATAAATCCTATAAATCTGAGAGGGATTTTAATCCAGATAAAGTCATAGAGACTGCACAAGAACTAATAGCCGGTTACGACGCAATGATTGCAAGTGTGGAAGATTGGAAATCAGGTAATGGGATTCCTCCTCTGGGCGTGCTTGTCGCGGAGAACGCAAAAGCAACAAGCATCCCCGTAGTCTACTGTACGGACCTCTATCACCATAGCACTCTTGCTGGACCAGTTGAACAACTTGGAAACGCGAAAATGATTGATGCATATGCACCAAACTCCCCCAAAAACTGGCAAAAGGCGTACCAAACTGTGATTGGAGATACACAATAAATTTTCTTTTTTTCAGAGTTGGTTTGAGGTAGATGGAGGATTAGGAAAATGACAAGAAATGATTTAGGGACAATAGTTACTATCAGTACAACGCAGAGAAATCCTGAGATGGAGGAAAGATTCCAAATATTTCCAGGTAGAGTTTACGGAGTAAGAATAAGTGGGACATGCCCTCAGATCAGTGTAAGCTATGTTGGTGTGTTGGAATCAATAACAATGCATGTTGATCAGAGTGGATTTGATCCACGTCGCGTAGAGCTTCGAGATGGGCTTATAGACGGAAAAGAACCATTTGAGCGAGAGAACATTTCATTCGTAAGCAATCGCCTCATCAATTTTGGATATGTTAGAAATGAAGAAGGATTTAAGAGACAAAGAGAGAACTACTCTACCCACAGGTAAAGGGGATTCTGATTCATCGAAGATAAAAATAAATATTACCGCAAGGAAATGGAAAAACTAGGCTTTTATAGTAAACCTAGTGGGGGGACTATAGATCCACTTTGCGCCAATCCACTAACTTCATTTTTTCACCTGAAATTCGGTACCGTATGGTTTGCTCGCAGCCTTTGGCATCGCCTGCGATTTGAAAGGCTTCGGGGCGATGGTATTGAAGAGTGACGTCGTTTGTAAAATAGTCTTCAATTCTTGACCCCCTATATGTTCCCCGCCAAATACTTCCCGCATGGAGTACAAGATGAGGAATTGTACGCTTTGGTTCACCAACGACAACTCGTAGCTGCATTAAATTTTGTTGGGCAGCTAATGATGCGTACGGGAAGGCGCGAAATTTAAAGCCAAAGAAAGGAACTGTTCCCGCCAAAATAGCGTTAATTGGTTGAGGATGGATTTCAGAGAGGTTATTAGAAGGTGGTAGTGCAACTCGGTCACTTTCATGGAAATCACGCTGACCAATTCGGTACAGGACGCCAGAATTACAGATGATATCGGCACGAGGAAGGTGATCGGCTTTGACGAGGCGAGGGATGGTGTGGAAGCCTACGGAGAGAAGATAGCCAAGGAGGCCATGGGAGTACCAGCGTTGCCAGGGCCCGGAATGATTCTGTTTGAATTCATTGTACCCATTTACAACGGCGGCATCCCAACCAGTACCTGCAAAGAAAGTATGTGCTTTACGAGCACTATCAGAGGGGAGCGATACTTCAATGAGCGGTACTTCTTTTGTTGGTAGACGACTTAGGTCATCATAAAATAGGAGTTTGTCAAGTTGATTTACCGCTTTTGTTGCACCAACAACACTTGCTAAGGCGTTACCTGTTCCGCCTTTTTGCAGAGCAAGTGTAGGAAGAGGTTGACTCATTTTTGTTTCCTCGCGAACCTGATTGAGAATATTCCACTTATGGTAGATTGTACCATCACCGCCAACACAATACAAAAAAGCGTGACGCTCTTCTAAAATTGCATGAGCGTGTTCTTTTGCTTCCGATAAAGAGTGAGAAATGAAGAGGCGTAAGCGATCTTTACTGAGTCGTTTAAAATGATCAATCATAGAAGTAGTGACTTGTTTGGCGTTGCCGTTAAGGACAACAGCAATGGTGTTTTCTAATGACATAGGATCACTTTAGGGTAGATATTTTTAAATATAATGGTGCTGATGTGAGAATTGGAGATCTAACCTTTGGTACTGAAAATATGCTTTATGTCCTCGCGGTAATTTCTAATAAGAACGACGAGGGCAAGTATTATCATAATTGCGCTGAACCATTGGCCGAGGCTGAGTGCAAGAAAGCGTGGATCTTCACGCCAGAAATCAACAATGAACCGGCCAATACCTTCTAAGAGCATGAAATTCCAAAATATGAAGCCTGCTTTAAATTTATGTTTAAAAGTAAGAAAGAGAAGCCAAAATGAGAGGAGAAAACGATAGCCTGCCGCGTAGAGTTGCTGGGGGTGACGACATACATCCCCCCCACCTGTGTTTTTGAAATTGACACACCAACCGACTTTATTAGGATCTGCTGCAGTCCCCCAAAGTTCTCCATTAATGAAATTAGCGACTCTACCAAGAGCAAGGGCAAACATGGCAGGGAACGTAGCAAAATCAGCCATTGTGAGAAAGGATAATCTCTTTTTACGGCAGTAAAGATAACAAGCTACAATTATACCGGTAAAACCACCATGAAAGCTCATTCCCCCTTCCCAAATTTTGAGAAGCCGTAATGGATTTGTGAGATAGTAAGATGGGTCCCAAAAGATCATAAAGAGACGGGACCCTACAAGGACACCGACCATAAGATAAAAAACAAAGTCGGTGATTTCATCTTTAGTGAGTTTCAGGTATCCTTTTTTGGAAAGGTGATGAAACCACCAGAACGTTAGAAAGAACCCAAAGACATAGACCACACCATACCAACGAATTTCAACTGGACCAAGATCGAGAAGGACGGGGTTGAGGTTGTGAATGAACATGGGACATCAAAATACTGAGAGCTATTTAAGATTTAGGGTTCTGTAATCGAGAGAGAATTTTTCGTACGTTTCCAGTAATTATAACAAGATCTTTGCTTATCGTAAAACCTTGTGCAAGATACCATTGTAATGGGAATGAAGATTTCTTGAATGTGAATGCATCAAATGAGACGACTTTATATTTTTGGAGAGCGTTGGTATACAGTGCTTTTGATAAGGTAGTACCTATACCCTGTTTTTGAAATTGGGGATGGACAAAGATTTCTCCATCATTAAGATGATTCCCATCCCACCATGGTTTTAGACCGGCAACGAAAGCACCAATGGGCTTTTTGTTTATCAGTGCAACAAATGCAAGATCAGGTTGTTTTGTAAACCAATAGTTAAGCAGACGCTTAGCTGCAGGTATGGTCCAATTCTCACCAATCGATAATTGCTTGTAAACGTACACATACACTTTTGCAAGTAACGGAATATCCTCCTTTTTCATCAACCGGATTTGAAGAGTCATGAGGTGGATAAAAGTGATGAATGTTATTAAACTTATGCGAACAACGAGATCACAATCATACCTCCCGACTATAATTAAGTTTATATAGACGAGTTCTTCTTCATAAACGCATGGCAAACATCATGCAACATCGATCATACTTATTCTTGCTTGCCCATCCTGATGACGAAATCTATGCGTGTGTACTCTTGCGACGTTTATTGCTCGTGGGAAAAGAGGTGATAGTGGTCTATGCCACCAGTGGAGACGCTGGTGGTCGAGGCCCAATTCGTGAACAAGAGGCGTCACGTGCTTTAGGAGTAGTTCATTTAAATGTAGCAAAGATTTTCTTTTTACGTGTTGCTGAACGACAAGTGTGTGATGATTTACGAACTGTTGTGCAGAAAACAAAGCAACTGGCAATCCGGCACCAAGTGGATTGTATTATTAGCCCAGATTATGAAGGCGGCCACGAAGGCCATGATGCGATTAGTTTTGCGGGGGCGCAAGTTGCTACGGGCTGCAAAACAGCGCAGTATGTTTTTCCATTATATCACTGCCGCGATGGAAAAAGAGTTGGTGCTCGATTCAAGCCTGGCCGCGAGGCAACTGATACCATTTCATTAACTGAGCAGGATAAATCGATTAAGGAAGGTTTTCTTGCAGCACATCAGACACAACGAGCTCATTTTGAGAATTTACATAAAGCGAGTGCGGATTACTGGTCACTTTTATTTTCACGTGAAGTGTTTTCTCGAGTTGATGGGAAAATTAATTTTCGTGAGCGGCCGTGTGAAGAGATAGGCTATGAGATCCATACTGCTCAACCGTATCGATTTAGTGAGTTTCAAAAAGCAATTTCAAAGCAGATCATGTAATTTTTCGCGTAAAGTTTGTTTTGATTTATTTTTAGCAAGTCGTACAATTTCAGGTATACGGTATTCTTGAACAAATTGGAAGGTTAAGGGGATTACATTCTTTTTAGAAGTCAAATGACCTAAGGCAAGATATACTGGTTTTTGGTTGGATTTTGTTCTTAGAGCATAAGCTATCACATAATCATTAAGCCACACTGGCTGAATTGCTCCACTTTGTTTAACAAGAGGGAGATAGGTTCCTTCGCCGAGACTATCTGCAATGGTGTACGTTCGAAGATGGAATTCTTTTCCTATTTGGTGAGCAAGATCATATTCGGGGTAGTATGTTTTGCGGTAGAAGGCAAGAAGATCAAGGGGATTCTCTACAAGGTGGCTTACTTGTTCAAAACCTTCCTTATCACGGGCAAATCGGTTCTCCTGGCTGTGGGGAAGAGAAGGACGAAATAACACCGTTTTTTCTTCAAAAGGATTTCTGTTGTTGTCAAAAATGATTATTGTTGCCGCGGCATGAGTCCTCGTTGGAGCATACTCGATAGAGAAACCGGCGTAGTTCATGAATGAAAGATATAAAAAAAATACAATAAGAACTTAACCTATTTAGTGTCTAGTGAGGTATAGGGATCGTTTGTTCACTTCTAGGCCCAACCCCTATTTTAGTTACCGGGCAGTCAATGGCGCTACTAATTCTACGGATCAAATCCTTAACCTGTCGTGGTAATTCGTCATGATTCCTCATCTCAGCTAGATCTTCACTAAATGGCTCGGCATATTCTATAATGGGCTCAACCTCACGAAGCCTTTTCTCACTTGTGGGTACGCAATCTACCATTTTTCCGTTTATTTTGTGACCCACAACAAGAGGAATTCCAGGAAGAGATGAACCAGCAAAGACTTTCAATTGGTCAAATTTCCGAATATACACCTCACTCATTCCATTGAGGGTTACAGTTTCCTCAAGATAACTAAGATCTAATGCACCTAGGCGGCGGGGTCTTTTTGTGTTTGTACCATACTCATTGCCAACCATTCGTAGCCCAACGCCTAGTAAAAAAGGATTGTCTGATTGTAGAAGTGTGGAAGGTTGGTAATTTTGCGTTTCAAATTCTTTGGTGTGTTTAGGTTTTCCATTCTCATCTTTTTCATCACAATATAGTTCAGACCTTCTACCACCAAACTCAGAGGGGAAGGGACCATTTCCAACACGTGTTTCCAACGCCTTTGTAACACCGATGACTTTGATAGGATAGGTAATAGGAAGACCACTGCCAACGTAGGCAGCGGCAGCAATGGTATTACTCCCCGTACTATAGGGTCGTGTACCAAAAATGTTATCGAGACGTGTACCTTGGCCTCCTTCAAAAAGAATTCTGCTCCCGTTTTTTGCTTTTGTAGCAAGCCAAGTAGGATCTAAGACAATGTGTTCAGATAATTCTGCTGCTGCTTCAATGATACTATTTATTGATGGAATCTTCGGATTTGGTTCAGCGCCGTACAGACTCTGAACATATCGAAAATTTTCCTGCATTACTTCACGAGCAAATTGTGGGTCTTCGACAAGATCAGCAACACGCAGATCACAGAGGCGGTCACCCTGACGCCGCAAGGCACGAGCGGCATAGGCAGGACCTATTCCGTTCCCAGTGGTTCCAATTCCGCCACCATGTATATTGTCATCATATATTTGACTTGGCTGAACGACAACTGCCAGACCTGCGATGAATAATCGATCTTTTAAATGAAAACCGTATTGTTCCATTTCTTTTTTTTCTGCGAGAAGGGCAGGAAGGTCAAGTGTCATCCCCATTCCATCATACAATAGACAATGAGAATGACGCACACCTGCGGGAATTTGGCGAACTGCATATTTTCCATCAAGAACATGACCAGCGTTTTTTCCACCCTGAAAACGAACTACAATATCATGATCGGCTGCTGCTTGATCAACGCTGTCACCTTTTCCTTCATCGCCCCACGCGGCGCCTATAATAGCTGTTCCTGAATATTCCATTAGCAGAAGAGTACAATATTGCTATTTAAGCTTTTCAGAACTCGAGGAGTATGATCCAAAATTATTTATAGTAGTGATGCAGTAGTAAAAAGATGTCAAAAAAACAATTCCTATTTGTAGATTTAAACGACAATAAACTCAAATCTCTGGGTGAAACAATTACGAGTGAGACGAGCCGGAAGATATTAAATTACCTTGTGGGTAAGGAAGATACGGAAGCAAAAATTGCTGAAAGTCTTGGACTTCCTATTTCTACGGCTCATTATCATCTGCAGAAATTACAGCAGGCGGGCCTTGTGCGGGTGGATGAGTTCCATTATAGCCAGAAAGGAAGAGAAGTAAATCATTACAAGCTGGTTCATGAGTATATAATTATTGGCCCGCAACGCGCAGGACTTTCAGAGCGATTACGAGCAGTATTACCCATGGCGCTGATTTCACTAGGAATTGCTGCAGTGATACAATGGATTACGCTTCCTACTCAGCAGGCAGTAACGACAGCGGAGTCTGCTCCGATGATGAAAGCGGATGTGATGATGATGGCGGAGCCAGTCGTGCAGGGTCAAAGCGATTTGGCACTCTGGTTCTTATTGGGGAGCGCGGTTGCCATGTTGGGATATGTTGTCTATGGGATTGTAAGTGATTATAGCCAAAAGAAAAAATCTTCCGGGTAAGCAATGAAGGAGAGACTCGTTACGGGTTATAGTTGTGCAAATAGTATACAAGTGGAGTTGTATTCATGAGGCGTACGATGACTTTTATTGGACTTGAAGTTTACTGAGGGGTATATTAAAAAGTTCTTTTTTTGCTTAATTGGTGAAGTATAATGAAACAACTCTATTTGATTGTAGGGTTGGTTTTGAGTGTGTTATTGGTTGGATGTGTTGACTCAGGTCGAGAACTACCAAAAGTGCCAGAATATGACATAATACTCCCGGA
>CAYIEX010000089.1:0-7135 GCA_964362485.1 uncultured Methanosarcinales archaeon
TCATCGCACCTCACGTGGGGCTACCCGGAGGAAAGACCCGTCGTTGCTCAGATTGCCGCCATAGGTACTCGAATAGTTGAAATGAAAGTTAACACACAACGCCCTCAATTCGCCATTTTGTGGTGAATCTCGGAGCCATACTCCCATACCTTTGTATCCTGCTGGTTTTCCTGCCCATTGCAGTTGAGTATATTCTTGTAACGTAGAAGCATTACCATCAGCGACAAATCGCCAGAAGGGATGACGAAGTACTTCCTCTTGCGTAAGCCCCACATCGTACTTCACACCACGGCGCTCAAATTCCATCGCATTAACATTATCAGTTCCAACAGCATCATATCGTCCTTGAACAAATGACTGCCTAAAATCGGGAGCAAGATCAAGCAAATCACGTGATATCTTTTGTACTTTAAACTTACCATCAGAACCATAAATGATTGCGGTACAACTGTCATTCAAGCATATCCAGGAAGGTGCTTCTATGATGTTATTGTTGTGCGCTCTGGCATCAACAATACGTGCACGAAGATTCTCACCAAGTGTAAGAGGACGATAAGAGTAGAGAGATCCTTCAGAAAATACGGGTTGAGCAACTGCTCGACCAGCTAGTACGTCTGACACACACGCATCTCGGAGGGCATAATATCCTTGCGTCCAAGATTGTGTCAGAGGCATCAATCTAATATCCAACCTTTCAAAGCCAGTTGTTGCACCTGAACAGATTGATGATGGCTGTGCACAAAGAACAGACTCCAAGCAAATTCCTACCGCAGCTAAATTCTGTCGAGCAGCCTCATACCGTTCTGCAAGTGCTATCCCACCAGAATTAGGTTTATACACAACACCATCACCCGTCGCAGTATAAAGGGGGGATTGTTTTAGCTGAGTCAAGGCATCATGATACTCACGTGCCAATAGTTCAATATTCGCTGCATAAAATGATTGTACCATTTAGTTCGAATCTATACCCCCCACTCCATTCATCGCTTCTTGTAAAGTAGAGTCTGGACGTCGTGTCAGGCGCAGAAAGGAAACTTTACCATCCATGATCCTAGAACAGTGTACACCATGATCCTTCAAATCGAGAGTCACTCTTTCACCAATATTCACATGATCTGGGAGCCAGACACCCAACCCTCGAAAAGGAGAAACACTCGCCGCTTCCACAAAAGCGATGTAATGACGAAGTGTTTTGTCGGATACCATAAATCTCCAAAAAGGATGTTCCAGTAATTGTATTGCCGTAAGATCAACATTGTACGATTCATCACGTGTAAATTCCATGGCATTCTCACCATCGCATTCAATATTTCTATAAAGAACATGCTTCGGTTCCGCCGAAGTTCCTTCAAGAAGAGAATGTGATATCTTTTCTACCTTAAATTTTTTCTCTGGTCCAAAAATAATTGAACTACAACTACTAAAGCCACAATATAATGGAGATTCCAAGAGGTAACTTCCGTTTCGTTGTGAATCGGCAAGAATTGCCTGCATATTTTCTTCGAGTGTGAGAGGCCGTGGCGTAAAATATCCAGCGTTAAAAAATGTTGGTTGCTCAGAAGTTAAATCGAGACTGCATGTAGATTTAAGTGCCAGATAACCCAGAAACCAGTTTGCCGCACGTAACGTAGAATCAAGATTGATATCATAAAATGCGGGAAACAACTTTTTTTGTCCTCCACGAACGCACGTAATAAGATCATCAACCACAATACCAGCTGAGTGTAACATTGCATGCCGAGATCGCAGCTCGACAATGAGCCCATGCGCCTTTTCATCCTGGCCCGCATACACGAGTGCCTGCCGACCATCCACCATCACCTGTTCGGTAATACCAGAATATTCCTGCACAGCTTTCTTAGCACATGCGTATTCACGTACTGCTTGTTCTATAGCCGATCCTAACTGAGATTGTGCCATTACTCATTCCCTTCATTCTCCAAGAACCCCGCAATTTCACGTCGAGCATCCACCAATTGCGGATCTGGAACAGGAGTTGGGAGCGGGCGCTCTGCATACCCCCCACCAATTTCATGAAACGCCGTATTGACTGCCTCAATTCTTTTCTTAAACTCTTTCGTGATCCGATCAACACCATCTAGAAATTGAACTGCTCTACTCGCATTGATCTGATTGCGGGTAAGACCATCATAAACATGAAGCGTTCGTTCAAGATCCAATCTCTGCGCTATCGCAGACGCCATAACCTCATCTAATGTTCGAAGGGTGTCCTCCGAAGATGAAACCACCGTTTCATAATGGTTCACAAGCTGCGTTACATAGACTACTGCTTGACGATACTCAGAAATTCCCAAAGAGAGCTTTTCAATTGCAACTTCTTCTTGCCTACGTACCTGCTGCCATCCATTTTCACCATTATCACCCAAATAAGACATAATTACATCACGATGCGCGGGATCCACAACGTCCTGCTTCAACCTTTGCAGCTCTCGCACCTGTCCTTCAATAATTTGAGGATTTAAAAATTCATGCGCCCTATCCAAACTCATTTGAGTACGCGTAACATAATCAGCGACATTTGTGTGTGATGTACGTAATTGATCCAAAGCAACATCAATAACTTCAACAGCCGCAGTTAGCCACTCATACTGTTGTTGAACTTCAAGAAATAACGAACGTTGTCGTTGCGCTTCCTCTAATTGACGCTTACGCCTTGAACCAGCAAAACAATGGCGTAAGGTATAGCCAAGAGATTGCCAAAATCCTGCATTAACTTCATTCTTTGGCGGCAAACTATACTCCACCGTCACCGCCTCAGGATAACCTGTCTTCACTAATTGAAGAACAGCATCTCTCATAGGTTCATTATTAATTTGAACATGATTTGTAATCGGCGCAACGGGATACCGTCTTGCCACGTCTTCTACAATAACCGCTAAATCAGTGCACTCGTCCATATACCACTCAGTAATGACACTAATTTATAAATCTTATCCTCAAAACAGCTCTATCCTCAAAACGGCTCCAGGGATATGCCGGACAATCATCCCAGTACAAATCTATAAAAACAAGCTTATTTTCCCACACATATGCAATTAACCAACATTGTTCTCCTTCTCGTATCCCTTTGCGGACTACTAACAAGTTATCTTCTCACAAAAATAGTACCCGAAGAACTCACCGCCGCCCAAAAACCAGCCAAAATTATCCAATATCTTCTCTTTGCTCTTATCACCAGCTCAACCTTCTTCTATTTTCAAGCCCATTACGCCATACTCTTCTCCTTTCTCGCAATGTTCATCATGTACATTTCAACCAGACTCAAATTCGGCTGGACCATCCACTACCTTCTTCTCGCACCACTCATCTTCCTATCCACACCCTACAACAGCACCTTAGCTGTTCTCCTCTTCCTCTACGGATTTCCAATAGTTATGTTATTAAAGGGAAACAACTATCCACACAACAGATGAAACCAAAAAAAGAGGACTTAGAGTCAACACTAAAAGAAAAAGTTAGCCCTCTTCTAGAAGAAACAATGACTCGCAGTTGGGGTATAACTATTCCAAAATTAGAATCCGACATCACCGATCAACTCAAAAAACCAGCTCTCCACCTCTACATTCCCCACAACCTTCCCTTCAAAGATGCTAAAAAACAATTCAAAAAAGAATTTCTCAAACGGGAACTCCAAACCCACCTCGGCAACATCTCTGAACTTGGAAAAGTACTCGGCCTTGACCGCAGAAGTATTCATCGCGCCATCAAAGAGCTTGATATTGACATGCAGACCATGCGCAAAAAAACAAACCTTGATGATCAACAACTTGAATTCTTTGTTGACCAAACCATCCGCAGCACCCTCGACCAATATAAAGAAATAATTCACCCACAAAAAATGCAAGAATTCTATCAAGAAGTGCCAAGCCTTTCACGTAACATCGCTCGCTTCCTACCCCAAGAACCAATGACATGGGATGAAGCCGAATCAGAATTTGAAAAACAATTCTTCGACCACGCACTTGAAAATCACGATTGGAATGTCAGCCAAACCGCTCGCGAATTAGGTCTGCGCGCCGAAACATTGTACCGCAAGATCAGAGAATTGGGATTAAAATGGGAACAGTGAGCATAATGCCAAATACCACGCCACCCACGATCTATTGTACAGCCATGAGTCGCCGGGACAATACATTTTTTCTAGAAGACCCATTTTGTTTTGATGAAAAACACCAGCCCTGGGAGCTTGCAACCTACTTGTACGAGACAAGCTTTGCAGATAAGAAAAATAAGCCAAATCTCAAACTCTACGAACAGCGTCGAGGGTACTTCTTCGGTGTAGCTACAACCGCTGAATCCGCAACACAATTTCTCAAAGACGTTGTCATCCTCACACCCAATCTTAAAACAGACACCTACCGCCGCTACCAAGTACATGATCTTCTCATCTTCAAAAGCATTACAACAACAATGGAAGAAATGACCCTCCAAGCCATCATCAAAAAAAATTCACCAAACGGGATTAAGTTGTGGAAGATCAAATTTGAAAATTGGAAAAAATTAGAACATGGCCCCTGCGATCACGACTTTTGCGGTTGCACACTCACAACACCCACAGAAATTATTTCGTATAACCAATTCTTCTACCCAATTCTAACCATCAAAAGGAAACAATAAAGAATATCATGCGCTTCGTTTGGAGTCCCGTGGATCTTTCCCCACAAACAGAAAAACCTCAACCAGCCCTTCGGCTTTGTATCCACCCAATTCATCGATTGGATCCACACCAACACTGTACAAAACAGGAACACCATGCTCATCGTGTGCCCGTTCTATCGGTACCTCAAGAATAGATGAACCCATATAACAACGACCCACTCTATCTAACCCGCCAAAAATAATACCATCGGGGCTTATTTTTTTTGCTAAACAAGGAAGAGGTATATCAGGATAACCAAACGATTCTCGTAATCTATAGCGTTCAAGTTCTACAACATCATCAAATGTCAACATAAGCGAATTCTAATAAGTATTATCCACCCTATATAAAAAATTTTGTAAATCTGTTAGGAAAACTACGCCACAACAACAACTTTGGTTCTCTGCCGAATAGTCATATACGGCCGTTTCAACCGCTTTTTAAGTGCAACATCCTGTGTAAGAATAATGTCACCACACCGTGAATGCTTAACCAATATATCATCCACTACCCCATCTTCAACCAACACCTCAACAACACCCTTCTTGATCCTCTCCCCAAGAACATGGAGAGCCAATTTTGCAGCCACCCGAAATTTCCCGCGCTGAGTTTGAAATATTTCCTCCAGTTCTCGAATCGTACCCTGCAGCACACTAAGATCATACGGAAAATCCGAACATAACTCAATTGCTGAAAATAGATCAATACTTAATTCCGAAATTGCCATCAGCGCGTTCGTATCAATAATAATCCGCTGCGTTTTAAGCATAACGACTCACCCATCGCGACGCGCAATTCATAGCAAAAAGACGTAGCAAAACTAAAATAATAACAAATGCAAGCGTTGTCAGCACTAACACAACAAAACCAAAATCAACAGCAAGCGACACAATAATCAATGCTCCGAGTGCAGCGATTAGAACTCCCACGAAAAGGAACAATAATAGATAAACCCGCTTGAGCCCAAGAGTATAAAGTATTGATACAAACGAGCGCCATGATTTTTGAAAACTAAGCATTTCCGCCACAAAAAGAACAAAGAGTCCAACACTTATTATCAAAATAGACAGGAACGAAGTATACGATGTAGTATTCTCAGTTAAGGTAATAGAAAAGAAGTGCGCCACACCAAGCCCAACAATTATCTCTCCAATGACAAACAAAGCGCCGTACTGTAGTATCCCACGCCACACAAGAGACAAACCTAATATTTTTCTACCCACAAAAACAAGAACACCTTCTGCAAAGAGAAAAATTGAAGCTAATAGTAACCCTAATTTCCAGGCCGCCGCAATTATTATAGAGTAAAGTAATCCAAATGATTTAACACTCTGTTCCTCAGAAGCCTCGCCCAAGCCCGTCGCTTGAATCTGTGTAAACACACCGCCAAAAGTATGAAATAAGACCGCAAAAACAGCTGCAAGAAGAGCTAATTGCAGCACAATCAACACAACCAGAAATACAGGACGAGCAATAAGCGAATGAAAAAAAGTCAATTCTTGTTTTTCCATGGAAGGAAATAAAAAAAAGAAGTATTTAACTCTTCCTACGCAGATGACCACCCTTTATCGGAAAGGTTAAACTCGCGCGTAGCATGACCCGTGTGAAGAACAATTTTCACATTTGTTCCCTTCGATGAAAGCTCAATATAATCATTTCCCACCCTTTGAGCCTCCGCAATCCGAGCCATGATTTCTTCATCCGTTATAGGAAAGTTCTCAATGCCAAGCAACTTCTTAATTGACATGCATGCGCCCTCCAAATTCCTCATCATCATGCTCTAGGAATTCCTCAAAGCGCGTGTCTTGGCCATCTTCAACTCCCTTCTCAAAACGCCTACCTACTTTTTTCCCCATGGTTACCCCCTCTTCAATAGTTGTTTCTGTTTAAGTATAGAGCATGCTATAAATAAGTGAAGTAAGGGATCTATAGTAAACGACAAAAAATCAAATTACTATATGCTATATGAAAAAAATATAAAAAAAGAGAACGAAGTAATTATTTAGCGCAGATCATCATCCTCATAAGCATCATCATCGCCAAACATACCTTCTTCATAACCACGCATAAAATCTTGACGATCATCATCATCATCGATGGTATCATAATCATCGACAGAATCTCGCAAGTTTTGCTTGAATTCATCCAAATCCTTTATCTCCCTTTTAGAAAATTCCTTCACCATGTTTACCACCACCAAATTTTTAGTATATCAAAAGCGCTCACCTCGCCATTTCAGTTTATTTCTACTCGAAATGTACATTACGGCCTTGATGAAAACCCATAGAGAACTTTGAAAAATAGTAAATTTGGTGTTATAGTCAAACCAGCGAGACTTCCGGATAGAAGTCGACACTTATTTGACTATTAGTCAACCAACAACACTTTTAATTACCTAGTTGGTTGACTTTATTTGATTCATTATTTGCCAAATTTACGTCTATTTCAAAGTCTCTTAGATAAGTTTGCCTAAAA
>CAYIEX010000090.1:0-7088 GCA_964362485.1 uncultured Methanosarcinales archaeon
GATGTAGCAATCTTTGATCGTGCTCTTACACATGATGAGATTACGGCGATTTACCAGGGCGGTCGAGGGTTTATTTTTAACCGCAATGTTGGTTCTTATAATGGTGCAACGGACCTTGTAGCTTGGTACCAACTGCATGCGGGACAAGCCATTACCGATTTATCTGGACATGAACACGATGGAATTTTAAGGACTTAGTTCCTTCCAATTCCTTTGTAGATGATTCCTTGTTTTTTTATTTCTTCTATATCTAAGCAGTTTCTTCCATCGATGATAAGTTTTACATTATTCCATTTTTTTATCGATAAAAATTGGTCGTGATTTGTGAGCACCATAACTGCTTCCGACTCGCTGAGGACTTGATCAATATCTACTAATCCTTCTTGGTTCAAATAAGGGTCGCAGATTAGTAAATCGGGGTTATAAGTCTTTAAAATCTTTATTATCTCCAAAGATGGGCTCTCTCTTGTGTCACCAATATTGGCTTTATAGGAGACTCCAAGGATGCCAATCTTCGTGTGTTTGAGCGGTTTACCAATTTCATTAAGTCCGGTAATTAATTTTTGCACTGTGTATTGATTCATCCCATTGTTTATTTCACGCGCGGTTTTCAAAAATACATGGTCAAAACCAACCTTACGGGCCTTGGAGATTAGATAATAAGGATCAACTGGAATGCAGTGCCCTCCTACTCCACAACCGGGATAATGGGGCATAAATGCAAATGGTTTGGTTGATGCTCCTTTGATTACTTCCATTATATCGATCCCCAGTCGGTCAAAGCACTTGGCTAATTCGTTTACATAGGCAATATTAATATCTCGGAATGTGTTTTCAACAATCTTTGTTGCTTCGGCAGTTTTAAGTGTGGTCATTTCATTTATTTGCCCGTGTAAAAAAGAACGGTAAAAATTCGCAGCTCGCTTGGTTCCTTCTCGTGATGTTCCACCTATGTTTCGGGGGATGTTGTATACATTCCAATGAGCATTAGCGGGGTCAATGCGCTCCGGACAATGGATTAAGTCAAAATCTATTCCAGCAATATATCCGCTCTGTTCCAAGAGTGGTAGTACTTCCTCTTCACATACACCTGGGTTAACTGTTGACTCCAAAATTATAATATGACCTGGTCGAATAAATTTTGTAATCTGCGTGGCAACTTTGCGAACCGGCGTGAGGTCTGGTTCCTTTTCTTCGTTTACGGGTGTAGGTACACAGATGACTACATAATCGGAATCTTTAACCTTGCTGTAATCGGAGCTCACCTCGATGTTTACGGTTTTAATATCTTCTTCGGCCTGTTTGTCTTCAACAGGAGAAATTCTATTTTTAATCTTATCAATTTTAGTTGTATCTATTTCTATTCCGATTACTTCGTATTTTTCACTGCGTGCAATCGCACATGCTAACGGATAACCAACGTATCCCATTCCAATTATTACTACTTTTTGTTTCATGGTTTTACCTCCGTTATCTCAAATGAATTGAATTTTACAAAGCCTTGGCTATTGTTTTTTGGGAGCCAACTTTTGAGTGCAACTCCGCCGTAGGGCGCAACTCCCGCAGCTTCCCCATTAAAGATTATAGTATCGTCAATAAGACATTCTACGTTTTGACCTAGAACATTTGCTCCAATATGTTTGGCGCTATGTAACGAGAGATAGGGTGGAATTTTTACGCGGGTAAAGTCAATTTGCTGTCCTTCTACAATGCTCTCAAAAACAACGTACTTTTCATTGTAAATGCAGTGTGAGTACGTATCTACATTTTGAAAACGTGTAACGAGTGAAAATGAACTATTCTGAATATCATCTATTCCTACCTTGACATTATAATCTCTTAGTAAATAAGAACCATCAAGGTACGCCAAGGTTGTTCCTAGCTCCACTGTATTGGTCAGAAGTAGACTGTCTTCGCCAAATGTAAAGTTACCCCATGTTCCGAGCCAACGGAAACCATTGCTAAAATTCTCCTGATATGGCAACGTAATTTCTTGCGATGCGTCCATTTCGGCAAGGATATTCTCGGCAGTTGTACTTGGGTAGACTGTTATTCTCATCACAAAGTACGTATCTTTTTTCCGGTCATTGTAGTTTGTTCTAAAATCACGGTTTTTTATTGGTTTATATTGATAGAAAAACATCTTATAGAATTCTTGATAAATTTCGGCATTAATCTTATCGGCGCCTGGAAAATTATTTTCAAATTGACCAAAATCACTAAATGGTATGGCAAAAGAATGGATTTCATGGTCAAATACTGTTTCTAAATTTTCCTTTGCTTTTGCTATGTCATTATAAATTCGTAGGCGGTACTCATTGTCAGTCTCAACTCTGTTTTCCGGCTCGATCCACATTTTATTGCCAAAGAAGCTTCCACGATCCCCTTCGGGATTTATCTTTATACGAGCATGACCTTCATAGCTATGGGATTGAATGTCCCATCGACCACTTTGCTTCATTTTGTTAAGTTCTTCTAAATTAAGATAGTAAGGGTGGTCACTTTCAATACTATACTTTGTCACGATGAACATTACGGCGGTATAATTCAATACTTTGAGTGTATAATCAGTGAAATAATATGAGTCTTTACGTCCATCATCGAATGTGAGCACAAACGATTTTTGGGGTAATTGTTTTTCTCCTCTCATAAACGCATACAGATCATCTAATGATACTGTTTGGTATCCCGCCTTTTTAAGAGAAAGCATGTGATCTTCAAATTGTCTGATTGTGATGTCATTTCCATTTTCATGAGGAGATATCCCATGATACACTAGAACTGGAACCGAATTAGTTGAACCTCGACTAAACCTATTTTGATCAGCTGTTTGTTTGATTTCAGCAAAAGAGGTGACAATTCTTTCTTTATCTACTTGGTCTTGTACTTTATACCCACTTACTACTGCACCGGTGTGCAGCATTTTACCTAGTGACGATTTTTGGTCTTCATCATAATATTTTACGAAAACTACTGAGAATAATCCTACAATAATAATCAATCCAATAATTTCGAGTAAGATTTTTCTTGCCATTATTCTCTTGCCACCTCAACTGTTTCTGTTTCTTCTGCTAGATTAGTAATTTCTATCGAATAAGATTGGTCAATGGTATTGATGTTAAGTGAAATATGTTCTCTTTGTAGTATTACTTCTCCTTGTGGAACATTTTTACCAATTCCAATAAGCGTGACAAAAGTAGTGTTCGTATCTTGGATTGAATAGGAAATTTGAGTGCAGGGATATTCAATTTTATAGACAGAGGAACACCACCCTTCATAAGGAGATGTGATCCCATTTGCTATTTTTGGATCATGAATTGGTTTAATTTCAATAATACTGCCCTGTTGTTCCTTCGTTTTATTATTATGTAATATTATGGCTCCATCTCTTTTTTCGTAGCTTACAGTATTACTAACGTGAAAGAGCTGGGTATAGTTATGGTTTTCTTGGGATGTTAGTAGGTCGATAATTGCGATTGTGTCATGTTCTAGTAATATTATTGTTCGCTTATGCGTTACGCCAGCATAGAGTTCATGCTTTGCTGATTGATAGGTATACCATTCACCTTCTTGGAACAGCCCTTCTTGGGCCGAGCCGGGTTGCTGATTTTGATTATCAACTAAAACAGTATTATGTGATTTTGTGCCTTCAAAATACAGCCCTTTTTCATCTCGGTCGTAAGTATAAAGACCGGAGTCGATGAGCAGCGGTTCACCGTTACTATAAAGATGGAAACTAAGTGCGTCAAGATCACTGTGGCTTGTACGGTAGGGCCCATAATCAAAATAGAGATAGGTTTCGTTTATCAGTGCCCTAGTTTCACCCCATCCTGAGCGCATGATGGTTTGACCTGCGATGGGAAATTGGATACTTTTCTTTGTTGGTCTAGATCCTTGCTTCCCTTCTGTAATAATATACAGGAATTCAGGATGTGTTGTGGCCATTTCATGGTACTCCTCTTTATTAGCAACTTTAGCTGATAGAGATGCGCCAATGGTTGGTATGGTGCTGTCTGGCTGCAAGATGTAGGTTCCGTAGTGAATCATCTGTTCAATCTTTTGAGAAAAATCTTTGCTCATGGGTAAATTATATTTTTGGGTGTAGTGATAGATGTTCCAATAAAAACGAAGAACATAAAAATGATAGTAGGGGGAATTTTCAACGAGTGCTCCATCGTTATCTACTAGTTCATTAAGACCATTTTCAAGTCTTTCTTGACCTACTCGTTGCCATGTAGGTGCATTTTTCAAATCTGGAAAATTATGACCCAAAAGGTATAATGCTGCCGCTTCGGTAACTCCGTGGTTATCATCATGATCATAATTTTTTTCATCTACAAGAAATGCTCCATGTTTTTCGAGAGCTTCAATGATTTTTATTCCTAATCTTTCAGGAAGAGCGTTATTTTCTCGTAATTTCCACCAAATATTGATAAGGGCCATTGTACGAAATGCCGCTGTATGATGATCCCATGAATATTCTGAGCTCATTCCATTCTCAAGAAAGCTATCTAATGTACTTACTATTTTTTGTTGGTATTCTTCATTTGAGGTTGTTCTATAACTGTAGAGAAGATTGCTTAATGGGCGGAGACTGTAAAATATAAAACGCCAGTATTTCTCTTGATATGGGTCTTCCTTCCAGGTAATTTCTCCAATTTGTACTGGTTCAAATCGATCGGAGACACCATCATATCCCTCTAACATTAAGTCAGCAGTCTTCGTATTTCCTTCATCTAAGAAGGGATACATTATTTCTTTACCGTGATTTGACAAGGGATATGAAACATAAATTTGGTAACTTTTGTTT
Organism: uncultured Methanosarcinales archaeon; assembly: GCA_964362485.1. GTDB lineage: Archaea > Nanobdellota > Nanobdellia > Woesearchaeales > GW2011-AR9 > CAMAVK01. The sequence continues at coordinate 4,811 of CAYIEX010000090.1, forward strand.
TCTCTATATGCACATTCATCTTTTGTCCAAGGGTAAAAACAAGGATCCTGGAATTCTTCCAAAACCATGTCCACTCCATCTTTTGAAGCGTCAAGAGCATTTGCTTTGTGTTTTGCCACTCCAATAATTATCGCAATAATAACTAAGCTATATATCAAAATTTGAAATAGCGTTGAGCTTTTAGGCTTCAATTATCCTCGCCTCCAAATGCTTTTACGGATTGTGGCGAGTGAATAATACACGAGCCATGAAAAAATCATAGTCGACATTATACTCATAACTGGGCGATAAACCCACCTATGGCAACGTGGGTTATCAAGTTTGTAGGCAATAGCATACACGGAACCAATAAAAAGGACTCCTGCTATATACAGGATTGGTGCAATGTAGTTTCCATGCCAAGGTTGATATATTAGCTGTCTAAATACGATGAATGGTGCGGTTAGCACAAATAAAATCGTAAAATAGTACCGTAACGCAGCAATGAGTGGCTTACGCCAGTAAAATCTTCCTGTAAGAAAAATGCTACGGATGAAACTTTTTTTCCAGCGAATTTGCTGATGGAGCATCTTGCCGAATGTTTCTGGAACGTTGGTCCATACTTTTGCTGATTTGCAGTAAATTACTTTCCACTCTCGGTCGGGATAATTTTGTGACTGGACAAACCACGAGTCATGATACTTCTTTTTAATTTTTGGACCGATGTATTTTCCACCGAGTGCGAAACTTGTCAGAGTTCTGTCCGTTGAAAATTTAAACTCTTTTCCTAAAAATGTGTCATTACTCCAGGCCGGAATATAATTGAATATTGCTGCTTTTCTAAATACAGCTAGGGGACCGGAAACACATGTTACTGCACCATAAACGCTTTCAAATGCTTTCTTGATACCGAACTGCCCATCATACCATGAGTCTTGGATTCGAGTAATAGTGTTTTTATCAGCATTTAATGCCCTTCCATGTCCACTTACAGCCCCTATTTGTTCATCGTGGATAAAAATTTCCATGATTTTACTTATCGCGGTCGGTTCTAGTATCGAATCGCTATCAGTAAAAACGTAGAATTCTCCCTTTGCAACTTTTAGGCCATCTGCTATTGCTTTTTTCTTGCCAACATTTCTCTTTAAGTCGATTATGGTCACAAGTGGGTTAGCTTGAAATTGTAAGAGGACTTTGCTTGTCTTATCAGTACTTGCATCGTTAATGATTATTATCTCCTTATTGGGATAATTTGAATTCAGCAATGATTTTATACACCGTTCAATCAGATGTTCTTCATTATGCACGGCTACTACACATGACACAAATGGCTTTTTCTTCCCTGCGTTGAGCTTGTTTTTTATTATTTCTTCACTGGGGTCAACGTACCGATGAGATATAAAAAAGAGAATGAAAATACCAAGTGTTACCAATGTGCCGTACACTAATAGGAATACATTATCGTTACGATTAAGGAAGAATTTTCCATAGAGGATTATTATTAATGCTACGAGAATTATTATTACTGCCAAATGTTGGATTGCTTTGTGTGCCATGTTTATCTCCGCGTAGAGCTTACGCTGTTGTGGGTAGCATTGTGGTATATTCATTACTATAAACAGTGTCCGACTGTTATTCCATATCTGGAGTAATAAACCTTTCTTAGATGACCTATATGAAGAATAATTTTTGGCTAAACAAATTAATTGTCGTCTTGATAATTCAAAATAAAAGGTATTTTAACAACTTTTACTCCTCTTGAAAAATATTTCATTTTTGTGTGTTTTCTATAATTGACAACAAGGATACTGCCAATATTTAATTTGGAGAAGACCTAACGTGAAGAATGATAAGGTCCAGAAAGAATTTCATCATTCAAATGTAAATTGTGAGTAGAATCATGAAAAGAAAAATAAATTAAAGTTAAAGTGGGGACTATATCAACTATAATGCTGATTAGCCTTTCTGGTTAGCTATTAGATTATATAATTCACTGGCCGCCTTTTGTATATTTAACGGAGTATGCAGTGCACTTGCGACAATGGTATGGAAGTGTTTACCTGGAATATAAGCACCCTGCCGTTCTTCGATGTGAATATTTTCCATTCCGCTCTTAGATTCTTCGAAATAATCTGCACTAAAGAAGACTGGTTCTTGGCCGTTCTGAAGGAGCCGTTCCTGAATTTTTTCGATAATCGGTTTAAATGTGGGTTGTGTAGCAGGAACAATAAAATGCGTAACACCAAGAAGGCAAGCATCTGCGTAGAGTCTACGGATACCTTCTCTTCCAAGATAACTA
>CAYIEX010000091.1:0-6890 GCA_964362485.1 uncultured Methanosarcinales archaeon
CAATCTGAGCAACGACGGGTCTTTCCTCCGGGTAGCCCCACGTGAGGTGCGATGAGGGATGGCACAATCACAATTTGGATTGGAAATTGAACGGTTGGCTGCGGAGTACGATGCGACACTTAAAGCGATGACAGAGAATCCTCTCTTTTCACGTGATAGGAAGCGATTGGTTTACACTGCTAATTCTGATAGTGTGGCGCTGGCGGAACGATATGAAGCTGCTCGACGGAATTTGGCTGCGGCAGGAATTTGCTTGGAGTCTGTTCTTTGTGCGCAGCCATCATCGATCTCATCAGGTGCAACAACTGGCTTTGAAAGGTTGGATATTAGATTGATGGATCGGGCAAGTACCTGGGCGCAAGGATATTATGCATTGAGAGATGCCTGTTCAGAAGATGCACAAGCTGGTCGTGATGTTTCACGTCATACTACTATGGGTGTTTATCGTCCTCTAACTTTTGGTGAGAATCTTCGTGCACGCATTACTGATGCTAGAGCGCACTATAATGACATCACACAAACTCCATCATGGAGCGGGTGCAATGATAGTTGCACTGCTATTATCTATGGTTCAGATGGTAAGTTTAAAGTAGAAAAAGTATCTTGGAAGCTGCTCGATCTTGTTCCTTATTTTAAATGTGGATTTATTCACGGAACGTATGATGCCGTTGCAACCAATAATAGTAGTGCAATGGAATTTGAGCGCTGTGGGATAAAGTACAATGAGCCTCTTACGCAAGAGGAAGTCATTCTTCATCCATTTTGGCAATTTATTGCTGATGGCAATGCTTCTACCTTACAAGACTATACTCAACTTCAATGGGCAGGAAAACCGGCAGGATACAAAGGCATGGCTATCATGCTTTGTGAGTATCCGCAAGTTGGTGAAACGCGGGCGTTGTATGTCGGCCGTCATAACAGCAACTCGTTTGCCTATGGTTACTATAGCCTAGACAATTATGGCAGTTTCCTTCGGGTAGCCACACGTGAGGTGCGATGAAGGATGGCGCATTCTCAATTTGGATCGAAAATTGAACGGTTGGCTGCGGAGTACGCACATGCCAAAAAAGCAGTAGAAGAAAGTTCGTCCATTTGGCGAGATGGTGAAAAGCTGATGTATTATGCAGATAATGGAAGCCCGCCAGAAGTCGTGAAAAGATATCTTGGAGCAGAGCGATCTTTACAGGAAGCAGGAATTACTGTTGGTTCGCTTTTACTGTATTGTGAGCCGGTACGTATTTTTCCGTTTACGCAAAAAGACACGGTTCGCGTGATGCACTCTACACTTCCATACTTTGAAGCTAAAGCTAAACTATCCAACATTTGTTCTGAGTACAAGCTAGAGAGACAACCGCGCTATGAATTTAGTGTCACCTATCACTATCGTCCATTTTCCATTGAAGAAAATATGCTTGCTTGCATTGGCTACAAACGTGAGCATCAGGATCACCGTTTGAGGCCCACGAGTCTTAGCAGCCTTTGTGCATTTATTGGTGGACCTGAAGGGCGGTTTAAAATTGAGAAGATTTCTTTCCGTCTAGTGAAGCGTATTTCAACAGTTGATTATGAGTTTATCAAGTGTGATGAAAATTGCAAGGAGTTTGATATTAAGAAAGATATTGCCGGTAAACCCCTGTTGCCCAAAGATATGATTGATCACCCGCTCTGGTCTTTTCTTGTTCCTAAAAACACACTTCAGACATATTACAAAAGCTGTACAGATCGTTCTGCTGGTGGTTTGTATTATTGGATGAGATTGTTTATTCCCAGAACTTGGAAAATGGGTGAGGTAAGAGCAGCTGAGATGAATCTCCGCTCGGGAAGTCTGTTCATCTCAGATATGAACTCTGCTGTTGATTTTGCGGTCGTAGTTCCGCGAGATATGGGCCAAATAAAGTTTGATGTACCAATTGAGGAGCTGGGAGGAGAAGAGTAATGGCAGAATCAGAGTATGGAAAGAAACTGGAGGATGCTGTACTGATTTATGCCAAACTGAAAGACGTGTTAATTCTTGTACACAATTTTAATTTAGCCTTCCCTATTGCTGAAGAGGTGGCCAATAGATTTGAATCTATTGAAAAAGCGTTAATGGCTGACTGCGGGATAAGGAGGTATATTTTTTAAGATGGCACATTCTCAATTAGGTAAATCAATTGAAGAAGTCGTTAGGGAGTATGCAGCTGCCAAGAAGGCTATCGAAGAAGATTCTCGCTTCGCTCATGTTGATGGAAAATTTGTTCCTTCTGGTGAGGGTGGTGAAATGGATGTTATGATGGATCGCTACTGGCGCGCGTGGGAGAAATTACGGTCACATGGAATTAAAGTGGATTCAGTTGTACATGCAATGGATAAACAGAATGGTGTAGATAATTTTAGTTCTGTTGAGTTGATGAAAACAGAAACTACTTGGCCTAAAGGGCGTTGGGCTCTTGAAGTGGCTTGTATTGCTGATGCTGCTTCTAGTGGCTACGATATTCACCCCACGGTTTTGGTTGCAAGAAAGAAATATTTTCGACCTTTCACCATCGAAGAAAATATGCGCGCGCGTCTTTTAAATTGGGAATTAGGTAGGATACTCAACGATAGTTGTGCGTCAATTACCTATGGCCCAAAAGGGCGTTTTAAGATTACTCTTGTTTCACTCGCGCTATTACGACTTCCTCTTGATTTTGATAATGATTTTACACTGGTTAATTATGATTCTCTCCAAGCTGATGACGTTATTGTCAAAGAATTTGATCGAGATAATGGTATTTATGACCGAGGTTTAAAACGGACTGAAGCACTAAATCAAGAGGTTTGGCAATTTGTTGCTCGTGACACCCTTGCACCATACGTGGCGCGCCAATGGCAAGGTCAACTCGAGAGTTATACTGCTATGGTGGTTTATCTTTGTCCAAATCCACAAGTGGGTGAAACGAGGCCACTTTGCGTGAGTAATCTTAACTACTCGAACCTTGGTGCTGGCAGCAGTCTCAGTAGCTACGGCATCTTTGCTCGGATTAGACCGGATTCATCACAGGCTTCGAGAAAATAAGATGGCACAATCTGAATACGGAAAAAAATTGGAAGACGCGGTGAAAGCGTATGCTGCAATTAAACAGCAGGTAGAGTCAAGTTCGCTTTTTACGGGGGATCCTACCAAACGAGTCTGGAGGAATCGAGACACACATGCAGTTGCGCTTGTTGAACGGTACAAGAAGGCACATCATGATTTAGAGATGATAGGGGTTACAGTGCCGTCCATTTTGGATGGAGTGGTGGTTGGGAATCATACTTCTCCAATAGATGGGCTCCTCAAGGAATATTTTGGTTCCGATCTTCGTTTGACGAACAGTATCTGTTTTTATGAAGAAAGCGGTAAGGTAACGTATGTAGGTATCATTTATAATCTTCAGCTCGAGTCTTTATGTTTACATGGCCGTATTGAGTTGCTTAAGTTAATCGGATTGAAGGGGTCTCTTGGTTGGTCAATCTGTGATAACGAAAATTTATGGACTATAATCAAACTAGGTGAGAGAGGAAATTATAGGGAAGCATTATCACGTCGTGCTGAACAGTCCGCCATTTTCCTTCATGATGATTTGTTGGAACTTATTTTTGCACCATTAGAAAAGCGTATTTTAACATTTTATAACCAATACTTTAAAATGAAACCTGACTAGAGTTCTAGTTTATCGTTTCAGTTTCTTGACTTCTTCTTTGAATTGCTTGAGAAATAAATTCCACGATTCTTCTTTTATTACTGCGCCACAGGCGTTGGGATGGCCGCCACCATATCCTTGCACTCCGACGAGTGCTTTTTCTACCGCTCCGGCAATTGGGAATTGGGCGCGCAAACTGCATTTATAATCGTCCCCTTTTTTACGGCTGATGATGATCACTTTTTTAGGATAAAGGATGGTGAGTTCGTTTGCGAGGTTCGCGGTAAATGACCATTGGGAGTCAGTATATTCATAGAGGAGGACATCGCTGCGGGTGGCTTTTTTGCGAACGTCTTTGAGGAGATTCTCATAGTAACCATTAAGGCGCTCAAAGCGCTCACAGAGTTGTGCTCCTTCAGGTGTTGTTTTGTTGAAAATTTCACTGACGTCTTTGACTTTGCGTAGATTCTTAAGTGACTCTTTGACTTCACTTGTTGGACCTTTGAGCATGAAAAAGAATAGTTTAACGAGTTGTCCTACTTTTTCTTTATAGATTGTTTCAGGAAGGTTACGCTTCTTTTTGAGAAGCCAAGGGTAGCGCGCGCGAAATTCATCAATAAAATCGGGAAGATGATAATCAGCAAGGCAGCCGGCAGTTGCGATCCACAGATCGTCTGGGTTTTCTGATACTTGATACGCCATTCGTGTCGTTGGGAAATAGGAATCGGGATCTTTTATTTTGGGATTGAAGTAATGGACATTCGTTCGTTCTTTTGGTTCGTGGTGGTCAATCCAAAAAACAGGACGCTTTATTTTATCGAGAAATTCTTGATCAATGTCATGGATGTCAAGGACAAATATTTTGTCGGGATTCATTTCTTGGATATACTTGAGATAACCAGCATCAAGTTTTTTTCCATTTTTGGGAATAAAATTTCGTCCTTCGCGATGGATGTGATACAGAACAAGATAGGAGCACAGCCCATCAGCGTCATCATCATGGATGAAGAGTGGATTTTTTGCGGTTTTAAGTTCTTCTTTGAGAAGCTGAACTTGTGCAGGTGTAAGCATGAACTGGGTAGGGGTAGATTGTATTTAAAGCTTCGTGTGGAAAATAGATCTTGTAGTTTTAGGATGATGTTTTGTATCTATGCTATGGGGAATATATTTAAGTAATCTTGTTTTTCATGTGATTATGAAAATCCTCATTTATACCTTCCGCACGTTCCCCTATCTGCCTGAACTTAATGATGTGTTCCCCTATGTTTTTATCATGGGGTCACTCAAAGAAGATTTATCGTCATTTTATAGTTTAATCATGCGGGAAAAGCCGGATTTTATTTTGGGTGTTGCGGCGTCAACTGATGGAAAATCATACTTTGAATCACGAACAGTTAATAGATTTAATAAGATGGGTCGTGTGATTGCGGGGGGAAAGGAAGAGCTTATTCTTTTTGTTCCAAATGATGGTTTAATTCCTGTTTCAACGCGTGTGAGTACTGGATTTTGCAATTATACCATGTATTCAATTGCTTCGTATATTGAGCATAAAAAAATGAGTACACGTTTTGCGTTTTGTCATGTCGCAGTCAAAGATATTAAACTGCTCCCTTCAATTATAAATGTCATTTCACTTTGAAAAGAAATGTTTTTATAGTGACTGACCTTTTTTGGGCTTATGTCAGAAATTAAAGGAGAAATGTGTCATTTTTGTGGGGAAAAGAAATTAACTCTTAAAGAAGATGAGACGACTATCCCCTATTTTGGAAAGATTTTTGTTCTTTCTATGGAATGTGAAGGTTGTGGGTATCGCAAAGCGGATGTAGAGCCTGCAGAGAAGAAAGAACCTTGTCGTTATACTTTTGAGGTTGCATCGGAAGAAGATTTGAATGTGAAAGTTGTGAAGTCTGGTGATGCTACCGTTAAAATTCCTCATATTATTACCATTGAACCTGGTCCTGCTTCAGAAGGATTTGTGACCAATATTGAAGGGCTTCTTGAGCGTGTGCGAAAAATGATTGAGTCATCAGTTGAGGGTGAGGATGATGATGCTCTGAAGAAAAAGGGTAAAAATATGCTTAAGAAGTTAACGAATGTGATGTTAGGGCGTGAGGCGCTTAAGATTACTATTGAAGATCCTTCTGGTCATAGTGCGATTATTTCTGATAAAGCGCAAAAAAGTAGGATGTAACTAGTAAAAGTTAATGTTCCTAAGAATTTTCTCATTCTCTGCTAAAATTATAATGGACGTTGCTACCACCATCATAGCTAAACGGATCAAGGCATGTAACATGTATTGCTTGCTTACTGAGTAATCCATACAATGGTTGCCAGAGTTGAACATGCTCTGCTGTATCCGTACGGTTGTCTCCGGTGTAGTGCATTCCGTTGCTATCAAAATTGAACATGTCTAAAGTACCATCGACACCGATATCCACCATACTTACATTTGTTAATTTTTGATGGGCATCATCATAATACTCATCCGAAATTATTCTCTCGTAGGTCATATTGGGAGATGTGCATGTGTAGATGCGGACAACTGATGGCAGTGGTTTTGCTGGCCGCGGTGGAGGAAGACGATGGGTGGTACATCCCATGACGCTTGCAGTTAGAATTAGGTCTAATGATCGCATAACGTTGTCATTTTGATTTATATTATAAGGATTGTGGTAGGCTAGTGGTGCAGGAGGAGTTCTTGTTTAGAGTGAGCAAAAATGGATCTCTTGGCAATGAATTATATAAAGTAATAAGTTGTTGGCCATGTACCAAGACCGGCTATAATTCCTAAAGTATTTGCAGCAAATCCTATTTTTTTACTTTGATATTTAACTTGATCCAACAATCCCTGTTCTGCAAGTCTTACGTGTTGCTCTGCTTTTTGTACAATTTTTTCTGGGACACATTTTTGCTCAAGAAAGTACTTAACCTCGGGAGCATGAAAAGATCCGGTGACAATAGTTTTTGTTTCACCTGGATTGTACAGACGGGCAAATTCAGCAATGTACGCGGATCGAGTTGAGAAAAAAGGTTTGAGTTCCTGTTCATGCCAGAAGGCAGGTGGCAATGGATGGTGTAAATATTGGTCCTGCGGGTTGATATATGTCAGTCGAGACAAATCATTACGGTCTCGTTTACCTAGACGTTTATGGAGACCTGTTGCAATTATTAAAGGTATTAACGGAATTATTAAACCTGCTGCATACCCACCAGGACGGGGGTGCCGATGGCTGCGACGACACCCTG
>CAYIEX010000092.1:0-6699 GCA_964362485.1 uncultured Methanosarcinales archaeon
AGGGAAAGAAATGAATTTGTTTTTTTTTAGTAGTAACTTTTTAATTGAATCTCAATTTTTCTATCTCTATGGCAGAAAAGCACTACGCAAATGATTATGTGAAAGCAAAATCACGTGATCTTGTGCGAAATATGATTGATTCCACACTTCTTCAATTTAGAAACCCCTCTGAACTTAAAGTCATCTGCTTTCCGGGAATTGATGCCACCGAAATTCATGAAGTCTATGATCCTCTAGGAATTCAGCGCTACAACATCACGGGCGTTGAGCGGGATCCCGCCGTCGCTGACGCAATCCTACGCAAAGGTCTTGGAATTACTGTGGTTCGTTCAACAATTGAAGAATATGTTCAAAAGATCGGCAAACATACTTTTGACGTTATCAGTTTGGATTATCTTGGTCCCTGTCGTGCTACGCAGCTCGGTACTCTCCAATTATTGTTGCAAGGCCAAGAGCGTGATCACGTTGTTCTTCATGTGGCAAATCTCTTGCGTCGTGACCATCAAAGTTTTCCTTTTTACTTTTACGGAAATGCGTTAACGGAATCATCAACACCTCTTGAACGTAAGGGAACATTACCAACACCCGAATTTTTCTCAAATGGCATTTATACCAGAGTAAAAGATCTTTTACGTAAAAGAGTAGACGGCGAAAAATTCACTGCCGAAAAACAAATGGGCTACTCTACAATCATACGCGCCTGTTATACGGGTGGAACTATCGGCGCGTGTAATAAATTCCTCCGTTTTGCTGCAGGTCGTGAATATGAACAATTACTTCGTCTTGTCGAAAGAACGCTGAAACCTTTAAACCTTCCTCCATTTGATCGAAATTCTCCGTTTGCAACTCATCAACATAGCACTCTTTATCCAATCGTTCAAAATCGACTGGAAGATATTATTCATCAATCTATTGTGACAGACTGTCAACACCATCAAATTTATGATCCTGCTATTCAGCAAGTAATTTGGATTATGTTGGGAAGTGTCGCAAAAGAGAGAAAAGTATACCAAGCAAAAGCCGCTGCCTGTTATTCCTATATCTCAGAAACTGGTGCACCAATGATTGGTGATATTTACTATCTAAGTCACCCTCGAAAGTTGAATGCTCTATGCCAAGAATTGGGACGACTCGTTAATTTCCCCCATCATTTTCGTATCCGAAATGCTGATTTAGACAAAGTGTACAAAATCGTGGCGGATTTCAACAAGGAAACAGTGAAATTTTCTCCAGCAGATCAAATAAAGAGAATTGGCGAGGCAGTAGAAAATAGGGTCTTTCTGGGGAATTCATATCGTCCCTCACTCACAAAAGAACGAGCTATTGCTGAATTTGAACGTGGTGCTACTGTTCCCGAACTTCGCCAAAAGTACCGTAATGCAAACCAATTCCCATTACCTCAAATAAAAGCTCATGTCACCATGGGCACCTACAGTACTGAGAGAAAAACAAAAAAAGTCCAAGAGGATGACACTACGCCTGGCCAGCTCACCAAAGAAGAAGTTCTTGACCTCCTCACTTCTAATATTCCCATTGGTGAAATCATCGCTGCTTTTCCTGACTCATTTACTCCAGGACAGCTTCGTGCCTATAAAGCACATCTCACTATGAAAACCTATGAGAAATAAATCATCAATAAACTCCTCCTAAAAAATTGTATAGACCTCACGCGTGTTTTATTGCTTATAATATCCCCCATCGCGCACCATATAATAAAAAACAAGATCAAAATCACGACGTAATTGTTTCTCAATGATGGGATAATCTTTACAGGCCAGCGCTTTTTCAAATGAAGATTTTTTTTTATATTCATTCAACCGCGTGTATTCCTTGGCAACAAAATCAGTAATCTCTTGACGCGCGGCGATGAGGCTGCTGATATAGTTGTTGACTGTTCTCTCGTGTGGCATCGTGTCGGGGCACAGCAGGTGGAATAAATAGTTTTTGCTTTTCTGCTTCGCGGTGAAGTTGTGCGGTTTCATAGCTAGATGACTTGCATAGATAAACTCCCACGGATCGTAATACATACAGGCCTAAGGAAATAAGTGTAAGCGCGTTCTGACTTGGTTTACTAAAATCGAAATATTCTGCATAATACGCCAAGGAAACAACGCCCGTTACAAACAACTCAGAAACGTATCCAAGACCAGTGACGAGTCCCAGAGGTAACTTACTTTTACCAGACACCGCTATTCTCAAATCTCTCTCGGCTTGGGCATTTTCATACACCGCAATAGGAAAAGATCCAGGAAGCAAACCTTCAAGGTAATCAAGAGAACTCACTTTTGATTGTTTTGGTTTAATTCTTTCTTCTAATGATTCGTTTGAATGCATATATTTCTCAAAAAGATCGCCATTTTTAAAAGTTTCCAAAATAATCACTTAGAAGTTACATCAAACACTCTTATTATAAGACTATCAAAGTTCTCAATGAGGCTAATGTCACCGAAACCCTACGAAAAATCAAATTTTTCGGGGTTTCAAAAATCTCAAGGAGATTTTTAGAAACCATACGAAGGTACCCTTCGGGGTTTCGAAATCCCCTTGGGATTTCAGAAACCTTTAAAAATGACCCCCCAATTTTAACCCTACAATGGCACGATCCCAATTTAGATCCAATCGAAAGGTAACCGGTGGACGATATCACTCATATCGAACCAAAAAGCGTAATGAGCTTTCCGGTTTTGCAGCAAACACCAAGCTCGGTGAACGCCGTGCTCAAACCAAACGCATTCTTGGCGGTCACATAAAGCAAGGACTCCTCAGTGCAAATGAGATCAGTGTTACTGATAAAAAAGGTAAGTCCGCAAAAACTACCATCCTCAACGTAGTTGAAAACCCTGCTAACTCAAACCTAGTTCGACGAAACATCATCACCAAAGGCTGTGTCGTTGAAACCAAAATGGGTCGAGCACGTGTAACATCCCGCCCAGGTCAAGAAGCATCTATTAGCGGAAAACTATTATAAATTTTTACTTATTTTTTCTCCTGTTTTGAGGGGTTTATTGACACATGACCCTAGACGAATTACTAGCACCAATCAAATGGACCGATGAACAGATATTAAGACAGTATACGAAATTAAGTGATAGGTTTGGATTAGAAGAAGGTAATAAGAAAGGCTTACTTAGTTCGTGTTTATCAGGAGTTGGCGCTGGTTTTGGGTTTACTTCTGCTACTTCACTATATGGAGATTTTACTGGTGTTTCATACCTAATGGTGGTTGCGTTTCCCGATTTGCTTCATAGTACGATGGTGCTAATGGGGAATAAGACCCGTGTCGATGAGGTTCAAGCAGTTGACGCTGAAAAAAACTTCTATGAGCAACATGCAAAATATACTCGTTTTCTCGTTTTTACAGCTGGTGCTGGCATGGTTGGGAAATTCGTTGTTGGATTTTATCACTCCATGGCCTCTCAATATCCTTTATCCATAGATACAATCCATCATGGTTTCGCTGGTCTTGGTTTTCTCGCTACTGCATCGTCGATGTATCTCAAAGGCGCTGATCGCACTCTTCTCTCTAAAAAATCTCCTTTAGAGAAGCTCGCCGATTGGCTCCACGAAAAAACTACTCCTGCACCTAAACCTGTACCCGTCAAATATTAAAAATGTCAACAAACATCTATGGAATAGATCTTCTTATCAAGCAGGACAAGCAATTCCGTCTCTGTGAAATAAACGGTCAAAATTCCGGCATGAATGGGTTTGCTAAACTCTATGGCGATGATCGTGTGGCAAATAAAGTGGTCCAGACTCTCGAAGATCATGCCGGAAAAATAACAATCAATAAATGACTTTATACTGCAATACGATATGTTGCCAAACATCCATTCAAAGCCTTCTGGATGCGCCAAATTGGAAGGACAATTCCATTCCTTCCCTCTCTCCTTAAGAAAGTACAAAGGAGACTCCATCAGCGTCAAATCCAAAGAGAATACGCTCACAATGGCTATCTGGAATGGCTCAGCACACAAATACCCTCTACTTGTGAAAATGCTTTAGCTCTTGATGATTATATTGGCCAAGATTCAACCGTACTAAACTACACACGTGAGTACCTTCCTCATCCCACGGTTAATTCCTATGAAGCCGACATCATAGCGGATAATAAACTCCTCCAGTATATTCTGTTACGCGAGAGCCCAATCAAAGAGTATTTGATACCTACCATCGCTGCTGCCATGGGTGCTGAAGATCCTCTTGAGATCGACTCATTCACCAAAAATGATGGCCAATTCATCATGAAACCTACCTTAGGGATGTGTGGACTTGGTGTGCGTGTTCTCAATGCGCAAGAACTCGCAGCCAGAAAAAATCTCACGGGTTTCTATCGCAAACTGAGATGGCGTGATCTCGCCCTTGCCGACCATCGTGAATTTAATCCCGCTTGTGTCGCCGAAGCAATCAACGTTCTGAACTATAGATTTGAACTAGGCCTCGCCGTCATTCAACCATTCATAAATACCGAGCGCGATGGACTGAACCGATCCATTCGCGCAATTGTTTGCTGCAATAAATTCATCGATGCCTATGAACGTGTCAGCCCATCGCCAGTGGTTAATTTAAGTCAGGGTGCAGACGTGCGTGAAGCACCATATGGAGAACTACCAAGTTTATGTGAACAGATAGTCCATACCTACGAAGAACGGATAAAACTTCTGCAAGGCAAAAATGTAAAAGATATTCTTTACAAACGCTGGCTTGAAAGCCGACCATCATCCCAGTATTCTTCCGAGATAGCTGCCTTACTGCCCTACCTTAATATATTTGAGAATCAAGATCGAAAGTAACTAAATCTTTTTATAGTTGTAGTTATCATGTAACTCTATGACTCTTGAAGACCATTGTTTGGACGACCATAGTATTGCAGAAATAGGTATGCGTCTAAAGACAACAAAAGAAATCAATGCTGAACTTGATCCTCATCTTCGCTTTGATTTAGGGATTTGGTATAGCGAGCGTATGGTGGATCTTTATGAACACCATCCCAAAGTGTATGCTGTACTGCGTACAGTTGGATTTCCTTCGTATTAATTTCCCCATAATTGACTCCAACATCTTGCGCTATTGCGAAGTTAATACGGATGTCAGGTCTTCTTGCCCAACAATCATTGCATTTAATAACCAACACCTGTTTTATCATATAAACACACGGATGTATTTTATCTATTCCAAAACTTTGACTAAATACAAGTCGGAATTCTGCATCTGCCCTCGATCGGATTCATAGATAACATACTTTCCATCTTGCGAGAATTGAGCATTAGGTTGTATGTGCATTTCCAGAGAACTGTCATAGGTACTCTCATGACTCACCAGATTATAGGAATCGTTAGAACTAAATTTCATAATCACTATCTTTCCATACGATGGTCCATCCGGTACTGGCATGGGATCGCCTGTCATCAAAAAAGTGTCTCCATCCGGAGCCCATGCCCCGTGTCCTTTTATCCGAGAGATGTTTTTAAGGACTCTACCTGTCAAATCAATGATATATCCCTCACTTGCACACAGAATTTTATCTCCCTGCGGATTTACATCGTAATGTGAACATTCAACTGGTAATCTGGTGAGCTTTCCATTCTCTTCATGTAAATCCAAGAGATAGGGTTGGTTGTAATTACCATTAAAATCTCTGTTTTTTCCTCTAGTTAAGAATAAGATAGTGTCGTCGTTGATAAACGTAGGATGGTCTAGATAAAAGACGGTTTCGCTATCAGTTGAAAAAAGTCTTCTGTAACCCGCACCATCTGTGTTGATAATCGAGAGACCTTTATGCTCTTCCATTCCTTCCTCAATAAAGAGGATCTTATCTCCTGCAGAATTTACATGAAGAAAAGTTATCCAAGAGTCTTGAGGCACTTTTATTTTTGTTTCGGTTGAAGTTTTTAACTCCACTGCAATAATTTTCGCTTTCTCACCAAGATATATTTTTTTACCATCGCTTGACCAGGTAGGGATGTGCCCAAACAAGTCACTTTTTCGCAGCAGGGATACTTCCCCCGAGGTTAGGTTCGAAATGTACAATCTCCATTTGCCATCTCCACGATCCGAAGTGAATAAGAAGAGGAAACTTTGAGGATTAAAGTAGTTTGGTTCCTGATAAAAAATATGATCGTTGCCTGCTGCTTTGGTTATGGTAAATACGTCCGTTCCCACATCTGATGTTTTGTAAAAAGATTTTTCTGAAATGATCACCGGCTCTTGTTGAAGAGATGTTTTTGTGGTATCGCAGGCAGTAAGAAGAATTAAGATAACAAAAAAGGCAGATCGTAGGACTTTGCTTCTCACATTACTCAGAGTTCATGTGGTTATATTAATGTTTCTTTTAGAAGCAGAAAGAAAGGTAGAAAAAGAGTGGTCGCTTTCTTTTGACTCTAATCCACCAAATGCGCTTCTTGTACACGTGACATCACGGCGAACCCTAAAATCAGAATACCTATCACTATAAATGCATAACTCAATGACCATTCCACCAGTAAGCCAACTAGCGGATACGCTAATCCTTTTACAAACCGATTGACCATCGAAATCGATGACAACACTGCTGCCCTGTTGTGCGACTCAATGTGTTTATTCATATAGCTTTGAAAGAGCGCCGGTCGCGATAGTCCAAAGCCTGCAACAATTAATATGAGTACAATGGTCAGAGGAATAAAAGTAGTGAGTCCTAGTCCAATAAATGCCATTCCTGCA
>CAYIEX010000093.1:0-6573 GCA_964362485.1 uncultured Methanosarcinales archaeon
ATTGACGACAATAGGTGCACTGATTGTAGGTTTATGGGGGTCGTGTTTAGGGATAGGGGGGGGAAGACCGTTTTTGTTATAGTAGTGACGCTGCCACCAATCTCTAATTAAAGCTGTTTTGGATGTGGCACAAATACTATCTGGTTCTCGTGTATAATGGTGAGTCTTAAGGGCTGCGATTGGACGCAGTTTTCGAGCTATTTTTTCAGTGCGCAATCCGTCTTCCATACAATAAATCGCTAGTTTTTCAAATGCGTTATAATCTCCTCTTTTCGCTACATTAAGTAGTTGCGCTTGTTCAACATAATCTATGTCTTTTTCAAATTCTCCGATGGTCTCCAATTTATTGTCAGCATGAAAATTGCGGTGGAAAAAATAATACGCATAGGTGTCAAGGGTAAAGCGCCCCCGTGTAATGACTTTTCCAAGACCTTGTGCTGATTTTGTAATTGGATAATGTTTGTCGGGTGTGGGGAGATACGATTGGGTAAGATTGCGGATTTTAATATTATCAAAATTCATGACATTGTGGCCAAAAATCCAGAGTGGATCATCAGCCCTAACGGTTAGAGTAAGAAGATGACCCAGTTCCCGTTGTGTGGCATACTGTATAAGATCAAAGCCGTTTAATTTGTCTTCTTTGCAGGGAAGGTTGTGATAAAGGA
Organism: uncultured Methanosarcinales archaeon; assembly: GCA_964362485.1. Lineage (GTDB taxonomy): Archaea > Nanobdellota > Nanobdellia > Woesearchaeales > GW2011-AR9 > CAMAVK01. Next base: position 666 of record CAYIEX010000093.1, read on the forward strand.
TGCGACTTTGTGGTGTTACGTATACTATCATGAAGATCTGATCTTTTCCTTGTTCCCATCCTTCTATTTCAATATCTAAGACCGCGTAATTATCATTAATAATGGCTTCTAAAGGAATGTATTCTCTTGACATTACTTCTTGTGGTTCTGGTACTTCGTAGGGGCTTGGGACGATGAGTCCCGCCGGATAGAGCCAGCGAAGCTGCTCACTAGGAGATCGGGGTGAGCGATTCTGGGTGTGACGTTTCTGAAATATTTTGGGAAGGTTTTCTTTGTGTTCTTTACTTCCTTGTGCACGTAAGAAAGAGCTTCCTCCTAATTTTTGATGCTTGGTAAATTGGAGGTGGCCGTAACTGGGGTCAATTGTTAGAGTTTGGTGTAATCTGTTAAGTTCATCCTCATTATAGGGTTTAGTATAATAGAATAAGGGTACCTCTTTTTCTAAAACGTGTGTTTTTGAAATACCATCTGGGTTATATTCTCTTATGAAAAATCTTGTTACTGTATTTTGTAGTGGATGCACGGGCTGGACATGGGTTATGTAATGGATACTCATAGTAGGTGGTATCTATGACTCTTTTTATGTGTATTGTTACCTCGGAGTGATAATTAAAACATAAAGTTTATATATTGGTCGTCATTTTAGAGTAACAAACACCTCAAAACCACCTCTTTTCCTCAGTGGACCAGTTAAATGGTTTGCTGGGGTTTTTACACTTCTACATGCTTAATTTGGCTAGATTTTACCTCATTTTCTTGTTTAAAGGTTGATTTTTACCTGGATCTGCATTTTTATTGTTTTTTACCGAATACTTTATATAGTAGGGTGTTTATGTGCACTATGCCCGACACAGAGAGTACCTGTGGGAGCGTACGGCTTCGACCAAGCCATGAACGCAGGGGTTAGTGGTGCGGGCTTCACTATTAACTAAAATCCTTATTATTCATCACGGATTGTTTGTTGGTAGATTCAGGAGAAGAGATTCCCTGTAAAAATGGCAGTTACTCTGCGCTACAAAATAGCACAACTGTCCGTTAGAAACTGAAAAAGCATATTCCTTTACTCATCACATCAGCACAATTCAACATTGTATGCCAGTGTAGTGGCTAGTAGTAGGTTATGCTTTTTCTTGTAAAATACAGTATGTATAAAGTTACATGCTTTTGGAGGTTATAATGGCAAAAATTAGTCCTGTTGCTGCAAAGTATATCATTCATTCAACTATCACCATCGATGGAATCGTTGATCGACCTGATGTCATTGGAGCTATATTTGGTCAAACCGAGGGATTACTTGGTTCTGACTTAGAACTTCGTGAGTTACAGCGGAGTGGTCGTATTGGTCGTATTGAAGTTAATATGAATACGATTTCGGGGAAGACTTCTGGTGAGATCATTATCCCCAGTTCGCTCGATAAAACTGAAACGGCAATTGTTGCTGCGGCACTTGAAATTATTCAACGTATTGGTCCTTGTAATGCTAAAATTGAAGTTACCAAAATTGAAGATGTCCGAACGAGTAAGCGCCAATTCGTTATAGAAAGGGCAAAAGAACTCCTTAGAGAACTTACAGAAGATACGCTTCCCGATTCACAGGAACTTGCCGATGAAGTCGCGCAATCTGTTCGAATGATGGAAGTCTCTGAATATGGTCGGGAGCGTTTAGCTGCTGGTCCTGCTATTGAAGATAGCGATGAAATTGTTGTAGTAGAAGGTCGTGCTGATGTATTAACACTTCTTAAACATGGGTTTAAGAATGTAATTGCCATGAATGGGACTTCTGCTCCGCAGACAATTAAAGAGCTTAGCCGCAAGAAAACCGTTACTGTTTTTGTTGATGGGGATCGTGGTGGAGATCTTATTGTTCGAGAGCTTTTAAGTACATCTGAAGTGGATTTCGTGTGTAAAGCTCCCGATGGAAAAGAAGTTGAAGAATTGACTAAAAAGGAAATTCATAAGTGTTTGCGATCGCGTATTACTGCTGAACAGGCAAAGATGGATTTAGGCATTGATGATAATGGTCAGCTTAAAGATCAAGATGAAACATTAAAGCCCCAGCCATTTCGTCAACAAAAAACTGCACAACAATCATTACCACCCCGGAAGGTAGAACGTACTGAAGTGGCTGCTACCAATGGAAATAGGATTCCAACAGGGTATGTACCAAAGTCGACTGCACCTCCTGTTCCGGCTACACAACCTACTCGTGGGCTTCCTTTAGTAAAAGATGCTAGCTCTAAAGACAATAAAGATGGCATTAAAGATACTAGGGATAAGAAAGGGGGACTTAGCTTAGATGAAAAAAAGGCTTTTAAGGAAACTATGGAGGACCTCTTTGGAACCCGTGGAGCATGTATCTTTGATGCGAAGTTGAATGTTCTTGGCAAAGTGCCGCTCAGTGAGCTTGCGACAACTATTAAGAGCTTGAATGGTGGAGTTTATGCTTTAGCACTTGATGGTGCAGTTGATGTGGATCTTGTACGCCTTGCCGAGAAGATTAATATTACCCACCTCATCGGTTCTAGCTCAAAAATGAAGGAACCATCCAAAGTAAATATTTGGACTGAAGATAAGTTGTAAATTTATTTCTTTTTTTCAATAATTTTCTTTATTGTATTTACTGTCCGAGTAATTGTGTGATTTGCTGAGTTGATAGTTGTAAAATCTTTGAAATAGGTGCTCTGAAACAATTCATAATGTTCTGTTATTGCTTTTTTCCCGATCCTAGCTTTTATGGTACGTCTTGCATCTCTTTTTATGGTTGTGTTTAAATCGGGGAGAAGAAGGATCTTATGAGTGATCTCAATTTGTTGCTCCAAATTCTGCCAAGTTGTTTCATCGACGCAGCCATTAATGATTATTGTATACTTTTGTTGGTGAAAGTTCTTTGCAAGACAGCCAATGTTGGTTCCCAGTAATTTCCACTGTTTTTGTCCTACTTTTGTTTCATTATACTTGAAACCTGTGGTTACAAGATGTTTAATTTGATCTGTTTCAATGTGGACACAATTTCTAAATTGCTTACTTAATCTTGCTGAAACAGTGCTTTTGCCAGAGCCTGCTGGTCCAGTAATAATGAGGATAAATGGACTAGTATGCATAGGGGGGTTAATTTTTGCACGTTTATAATTTATACGTTTACAAAATCTGGTTGTTTACAAAATCCAGCACTTACATATCATCTTCGCTTGGTTTTCCGATTAGTTTTTCCCACGCATAGGCAAAGAAACCGTGTAGAAACTTTTCGCAACTTGTTAAAGAATCAATACTGAGTTCAGCTGTCCCATTTTCAAGGGGAACAACCAATGTTACGTGGCGGCGGTATTCTTCACGTTTATGTTGGGGGCTCTTCAAAACGTTTTTAAGGAAAACATAGAAGTTAAGATATTTTTGCATTTGCGCATCATCAGGATATAATTCGGCAAGTTTTCCTGCACGGAGCGCCGGACTTTTAGGAAGTGCATCCATTTTCCCTTCGAGTTTGGCTTTTTCGAGAAAGGCTTCGATGATAAAATCGTAGGTACCAACCATTCGGTTAAGGGCATTTACAATGACGTCAACGGTACGGGTGTATTTGAGACTAACATAGATTATGTGCTCAATGCGCTTTAATTCTTCACGTGCTTCGAACAAATATTCTTCCATGATTACCCCCGTAAAGTAAAGATTCTTACAGGTGCCCCCCCTTTTTATGCTTTTCTATTTAAAAAGCTCATTTGATCAACTTGCTGTTTTCTAATTTAGATAATAAATTATCTACTTGGCTGACATAATCTTGAAGTTGCCTAGCATTGAGTGCTCGCACATTAAATTTTGTATCACAAATGATAAATTTATCACCACGTGAAAATTCGACTGGACTCTTTTTATGGAATTTGGCTAAGCTTATTATTATCAGAATGAGTTTCTCGTCCTCTGGGTCAATGTTTTTTTGACTTTTTAATTGGTTTATTTTTTTTTGGATCGTGTCCTCTTTTGGCACTAGATAACTTAGGGCTGCTTCTATTGATTGAGCAAGGTTTGTAACGATAGCGGGTAGCAATTTTGGATCCCTAATTAAAGGATATGTGACATGAAGTAAGTGATCTGCTGCCTTGAAATATTGACGAACTTTAGAAACCATTATTGATTTTTGAGGTTGAGAATTGCTTGTGCAAGATCTCCTTGAGCTTCACTTAGTGCAGCGAGAGCTCTTTCTTTGGAGACGTGAGCTTGATCCATTACGGTTTTGATGTCGTCTTCGCTTATTTCTGGCTCGGCTTCAGCGGTTTCTTCTGCTGGTTCTCCTACGATTTGATAGGTTTGCTGACCCATCATATTAACCTTAGAAACGGAAGGGCTGTGGAAAACAAGTTTTGATCCATCCTCAAGTTCAATAGTTACTTTTACAGCAGAAAGGTCGACTTGCTGAATGCCCATTTTCTTCATCATCTGCTGCATCTGTCGAGGATTAACGCCGGGAAACATTTTTTTATCTCAATTTAAAAGATTAGCACCAAAATAATGAAGGAGAATAACTAGAATGACAATAGTTAAGCAAAGTACAAGTACTGCGCCGGGTGAGAATTGAATTTTAGATACGTTTTCATTGCTGAAACGCATAAGTCCACCCTGGCCAGAAGGCATATGGATTTTATTATCTTGTGACATATAACTTAAAAATGAAGCCCATTTTATATAGTTTTTGCTTTCGTGGGAGAATAGCGAAACCCTTATTAACCTCCCATTAAGCGTTTGGTGCTCCATGAATAGAACTGTTGATCCTAATTATGAATTTAATCACCTTAATCCTATTTATAACCCTACTCTTATGATTTTTGAAGGTCCTGGTGGTGTAACTCTTCAAGGCCGTCGCTGCGCTATTCCAGAGAACACATTAACTTTAGACCAACTTGCCGTTCGCATGGGTCGTGTACTCCAGCCGACAGCAATTCGTGCTTTAGAGCAATCGCATATTGAACATATGGTTCTTACACGGGGTATTATGGTTGATGGTTTTTATTGCCAATCACTATTAAATCAGGGTAATTCAGAGCCTGAGCAGTATGTTCCCGCATCTGCTGAGGTATGTTTGGAGTATACTAATAACCACACAAAAGCCGTTACTTTAACTGTTATGTATAAAGTTCCATTTGGCACTGAAATGCGAGAAAACCTTCAAGTATTTGAGTTTTCTGTTCCTGGTTGCTCGTATCGTATAAGCAAAGATTGTAATGGAAACGCTGGTCCAATTATGGTGTCATATTGTGATAGTGTGCTTCAACTCAAACAAACCTCTTATCATGGTGTTAGAAGTGACACTTATACGGTTGAATTATCATCTTTTCCATTTACGGTGGGTTTTGAATCCAGTCCTCTTCATGTGATGAGTGATGCTGAGGTTACTGCCGATCTGCGGAGCTTTCAATCAGGAGATGATGATTGGAGTGAATTGCTACTTGAAGCTGAGGTTGAATTATCTAGGGAAAAGTAAGATGAGTAGAGTGGCATAAGCCGCCTTTTGTCGAACCCGAAGCGCTGCGTGCCATACGGCTTGCTGCGCCGATAGTTCGTGAAAGCATTCTACTATGCGTCAAACTGACTTGCACCGGAGAGGTTTCGCCGTTTCATCGTTCCCTTAGGAGACGTCCATAGATTTGCTTGACTCTTGTCGCCAAGGTCTTCGCCATGTCATTCCATTCCTAAGGACGTGTCGTTTCTGAGCCAGAGCCAAGGGATTTCCCCTTCTTGCATAAGTCTCGTTTTGGAGGTGGGCGGACTTTCCTGGGTTAGACCCTTCGCTTTCTACCACTACTACTCAAAATTGCTTTTGGTGGGATTTATTATAAAGCTTTGCTACAAAAAAGCTCTGTTGAAAATGTGTGCAGGTTAAATTTTTGTTAGCTGTTCTAAGATCTCTCCATACAAT
>CAYIEX010000094.1:0-6554 GCA_964362485.1 uncultured Methanosarcinales archaeon
CGCCGTAGACCGTCACAGTGAGAATTTTCTCAGTGAGAGACTTATAATCATTCCTCAACCCATGACCAAATAAAATGGGTGGTTTTATTCCAGACAAATTGAGTGTTTGATCGTTATTGCCATCAAGATACGCGATCCTGATCAGATGCGTTAGCGTTGCACCAAGGATTATGGGGTACGTACTGCAATTTTCATAGGCGATACTTGATCTTATGAAACCCTCAATTTCCTTCTCACCGAAAACAGGTAGTTTGGAGTCTAGTAAGAACCGGTGGCAATTGGCAAATAAGTTGTAATATTCTATAACTCGGGTATCTGTAAGTATAGGGTAACGTCTACATAACGTATCAAATTTATCAAAGAGAGTGTTTGTTTTGCCGTTAGAAGATGGTTTGGGTATTGCTGGGAGGTTGTTTGGTTTGTAGTCCGGTTTAAATGGGTTCATCGCAGTTGTTATTTTCATACGCATCTCCGTTTGATTTCATCCTTTGCTCGTTGCCAGATTTGGTCAAATTCCTGTTGTGGATATTCTCTATATTTGAGATTTGGCCATTTTATGGATGGATGTTGGCTGTCAGGGTAGTGAAAAGTCGATTGACCCTCATGGGATATTACGTTGCGGGAATCTAATTTTTGGCAATAGATGTTGGAGCCCCATGTGGCCCAACCACAAAATTGGTTCGCAATCTCCGTGTAATAATTGCCTGCACTACAAAATGAGAAGAGGTTGTCATCCACGGGTCCTAAGACCATGATGGTTGGTTTAACCTTTGTAATACCAGAATCATATCCAATTCTACTGCAGAAATGACGCAAATTTTTGATACCGTGGAGATCGAAGAGGAAGTTGTCAAAACCATTGCTCACTGCGTTAGCGATGAGTTTGCTGGCGAATAAACCTGTGATGTGGGAATAATGGTTCCGCTGTTCATACGATATGGTGGAGTGTAAGAATAACTGAATCTCAGAAGGTTTTAGAACGTAATCTAAAGAGCATAATTTACTCCATCCCTCATTGCCAAATTGCAATTCACTAAGAAGATCATCGGGATTGTCTAAGAAATACTCATAGTCTGCATAGACTGACGAACAATGGGTTGATATAGTGGAAAGATCCTTGCTCTTTGGCGATGGTTGGTAACCGGGAGGGAAAGGTCCATTTGCCATTTCTAGCTGGGTAGGATTCATTCTTTTCCTCCAAACAATTCTTCTAGCTTTTGCTGGATTGGTGCTGCCGGAGCCCACAGTTTTTCAAATTCATCTTGATAATGGAATAGAATTTGGGCATTACTTTCGCCTTTGTGAGCATTTTGATAAAAAAGTTCCGATGAAGTTATTACATTAGTTTGATAATTACTAGTATGGTGGACGTATCGTTCGTTCGGTCCATTGGCTTGATAAAATCCCCAAGCTTCTGAATTAGCTTCTGAATTAGATTGGCCTGACTTTCGGATGATAATCGCAGTCTCAAAGGGAACTGTTGTAAAACCACGATTATAGTACCACGTTTCAGGTGTTTGGTATACGGCGATTATACCATCTGCATAACTCCCGAAATTGTCTCCTGCTTTTTCCACAAGCGCACAGGTATCTGCATAGTAAAATGCCGAATCGCCTACGGCACCCCTGATTATAAGCTCCAGTGGTACTTTTTTTACTGGTGTCTGAAGCCGATATCCAAAATAGTTGAATGGCTTAAGACCTGTCAGATCAAGTGAAACAGATATTGATCGTTCTTGATGCATATTGTTAAGAAGTCTTGAGGAAATGACACTCATGACGATAGAGTATCGAGAATAATGCTCAAGACCGGAACTTATTTGCAGGTATTCTTGTAATTCAGGAGGATGTAATATTGTGGTACAGTCCGTGAGATCCTCATAAAGTATATTCCTACAGAGTTGGAGACCAACATTAGGATTGCGCTTTTCGTATTTATTGCATATTTTTTCAGCGAGTGTGACAAGATCACGGAGTTTTGAATTAGTTGTTGGAGGAACTGGCTTTGGTTTAGTTGAAAGTGTGAATCCTCGGTTAAATGGACTTCCGTCCATATGTGCTTCAATCATTGGTGACCTCCGAAGAGTTTATTGAGCCGCTCAAAGTAGGGAATGGATTGCTGCCAACGACTTTCAAAATCAACAGTGGGTATCTTTTGTATCTTTTGTATCATTCTTCGTTCATTATTTACCCACGCTACAACAGAGTCATCCTTCGTTACTAGGCTGCGTCCTTCTGCTATGTTATTTGTTTGGCTAATCATCTTGTCGCCAAACGGTAAAGAATAAAATGTTAGACCCTGTTTCTCGTTAGCCATTCTTACAACTGAACAATACTGCTCTTTAGGAAAAGAGAGATTGTAAGCGTCAGTTGTTTGATGTACGGCAAGTGTTCCAGAGATATTAACTGTGACTAGGCCTAATCGCTCGCAATAGAAACTGCCTTTTGATTTCAAAAAAGATAAAGAACCTACTTCACCGTGAACAATAATTTCTAAATCAGCATTGCCATCCTTTTTTATCAATGACGCAAAGTTCATGATTGGTTTAAGAGCAGTGAGATCAAAACAAAATTTTCTATCTCCATGATTATAGGCATTGTTAATCAGTGAAGAGATGATATTACCCATATTTTCACCATAGTAGGGGAGATTTTCGTATGCTGTACTCAGGGTGAGAAATTGCTGAATTTCATCAGGGGTGAGGAGATAGGATGTTAATTTTTGATTACTTTGCGTCCAAAAATCGGTACCATCCCGTTCACGAGAGCATATTTTTTGAGCAAGATCAGGAAGAGAGTCAAATTTAGAGGAAGTAATGATTCCATTTGGGTGGGGAGATTTTTGATAGGTTGGTCCAAATGGTCCATTCATATTTACAAGTCCGGTTTGGGGTTGAGGAATCATCGTTTTAGTCTCTCGTGAGCTGGTGCCCAGTGGTGCTCCCATTCTTCGGGTGAAAGCATACTGGCTGTTCTTGTACTTCTACCGCGGAATTGTCTTTTTAAGATTTTGTAGATTTTTTCATTCGCGGTGTGAAAATGACAATTTTTACTTTTGAAAGCGTATGTTCCAGGTATATTTTTGTAATATTGCCGAGAACCAATTTCTGTGAAATAGAAATTTGTATTTTTGGCAAAACTGGCACAACTAGATCCTGCTTCTGTAATGTAATACGTTGCGTGTTCACTATCCATGGCACAATATTCACCCGCGTGGTTGATATAATATGTGCCGCCCATCGAGTGTTTGAAAAGATAATCACCTGCTTGCTCTATAAAATAGCGGCCTCCAACTGAAAACAATCCACAATAAGTACCGCTGTTCCCACGCAGTATTATTTCTAATGATCCTTTGGTTCTTTCTTTGAGTTCATAGCAAAGGAAGTTAAGGGGTTTAATTTCCCGACAATCAATTTCAAAATTATTTTGGCCATTATTGTGGGCGTGCTGGATGAGTATCGTTGTAAATGTTCCAGTAACATCGCAGTAGTGAGGTATATCTTCAAAAACTTGGGTGGCACGCAGAAACTTTTGTATCTCCGTGGTGTTTAGATTTGTATTGTTAAGACTAATATTTGAATTTCTGAGGTGAAGTGCATTGGGACGATTAGGGAAGGAGTGTAACTTCTCTAAATATTGATGGAGCAAATTATCTAATTGTTCATCTCTTTGTTGGGGGAGGTCTGGTTTAGAACTTACAGTATAACTTCTAGGAAATGGTCCGGCCATCGCGGCACTTACTTCTAGAGGACCTTCAATCATCGCCTTCCCCCGATTATTTCTGCTTTGACGGTATTCCACGTTGTATCCCAATCGCTTTGTGATAGAAGCGTGACGAGATTATTTTTTGATCTAATCCATTTTGCGAAGGCGCGATCAGGTGTGTACACCTGAATATCCCTCGCGAAGAAGGGGCCATCGTAGGTAATGTTATTGGCATAGACAGTTATGTTTTTGGAGTTAAACCCGCAGGACCATTCTCCTTTATCGCAATAATAGATACCTTTGTATGCCTGATCAGCGAAACCATAAATCTCATTACCTTCAACCATGACCCGTAACGATTGCCCTTCCCTCTCGCTCATATGGCGAGCAAAGTTATCAAGCGGTTTTAAAGTTGAAAAATCGAAATAAAAATCATTTTCACCATTCTCATGGGAGCGTTGCATGAGAGCAGTGAGAAATATTCCAGTTATGATTGGATACTGCTCACGTGTCTCATAGCTTTGCGTCAGAACAGCAAATTCTTGAATTTCGGTTGCGGTGATGGAAGTATCTTTAAGATGCTTTAAGATGGTAGAATGCTGGGTATCAACATTTATAACCCAACTAAATTGGTATTGATAGTCATACCAAAACAAGATTTCATCAAATTTAGATGGGTGAGTAGGGACTTTTTTAGGTGTTGGAGATGGTCTATAGGTTGGTTTGAAAGGTCCTTTGTTGATTTCAAGTTCGAGGGTCATGGAAAACCTCCGCGAGTGAAGATATCCTCTGCTGGTTTCCACAGATCTTTCCACTGTTCTTCTCGTATATAACGGACTTCTTGAGCAGAGCCATCTTTAACTTTTGATATGAGTCTTCGATATGATTGGTAACTGGTGCAATAAAATGAACAGCCCTGACTAAAAAGCGCGAAGTCGGTTGGAGTAGGAACAACTTCGTGCATGTAAATACGAGAATTTTTAGAATGATACGCACAGTTGACGCTTTCATTAAGGTACATCGTCACATTCAAAGCATTACTGCAAGGATCATGACCCCCATCACTACAATAGATAATGGCATCTTTTAACCCCTTGCCCGGTCTTACTGCTTTTTCAATATAGTACGTGCCACCCACACTATTTTCGGCGCAGGCCCTTTCTACTTCTCCCAGAATAGCAACTTCGAGTGAGCAATCTTCTTTTTTGATGATACCCATACAAACATAGAGAATTGGTTTGAGCCCATGAAAATTAAGCGTGAATTGCGAGAATCCGGCGTTATGTGACACAGTAATTAATCTATTAATTAGAAATCCTGTTGCTTCTCTATAAAAGCGTTCCTGTTCATACAATTGTGATACACGAAGCCATGTTGCGATCTCGGCGGGATTGAGGACAGTATCAATGGTATTTACTTTTTCAGCAAGAATAGCGTAGTTTATTATTTGATATTTAGAGAGAATCGAGTCCATTGTCATTACATTTCTATAGATCAAATTGATGGCATCGAATTTGGATGTCGTAGAATCGGCAGTGACGGGAAAGGCAGGGATTGGTTTAAATGTTGGTTTGAACGGTCCAGTCATCTCAAGCGGTAAAGTCATGACTTACCTCCAAACAATTGTTTCATCCGCTTAAATGGTTCGACTGCTGGCTGCCATAGATCATTGAATTTTCCAAGAGAAAGGATATTGCAAGCATCATTATCATTCTTGATAATTATATCCTTTGTTTGCTTATGGCAAAAATGATATTCAGTAGTATTTTTTTCTTTTTTGTTTACAGGATAGCTAGTTCTTGTAACAATAAAGCGATCTTTGATAGAAGATCCAAATTGATAATACTCTGTATGATTATAATGGGAAAGGGTATAAGGATCTGTCTGAAAAATGGTATATTCTAAACAGTCCCAACTTTGTTTATAGTTCATTACACTGTAGTTTCCAATAGCGCCATGCGCAAATTTCTCCCCGGCCATTTCTACAATTGCATTACAGTGAGCAGCATCAAAAGCAACAGAACCTAGCTCTCCATGAATGATAACATTCAATTTTTTATTTTTCAGCCGAGTGAGACGGCTTCCAAAATAATCAAGTGGTTTTAATCCATTAAGATTTAATTCGAAGTGTGTTTCCCCTGCATTATGAGCATTCTGTATCAGTTTTGTTACAACATGACCCGTCACAAGGGCATAATAAGGACGATTCTCGAAAGTGATAGTAGCAGCTAAGAATTGTTGAATTTCACTCACGGTTAAGCGATCATCTATATTCACACAACGTGCATTACCTCGTATTGTACCAGGATGATAATAGGGATCGACATCATAGATATCAGCGTGACACAATTGATCGATTATGTCAAGGAGGTGTTGGAACTTGCTTGTACTCTGGGGAATAGTTGGTGGAGTGGTAGGTTTGAAGTGAGGTGAGAATGGACTAGCCATGGCGATATGATCAAGAGTCATGGTCGCCCTCCGAAGATTTCTTCTGCTGGTGCCAACTGTTTGTTCCATTCTTCTTGCGTGATGTGGTTGAGAGTTGCTTTAATGATATATTCTCTGCGTTCATTTTGGTTATATGGCGGTGGCAATATAATGGAAAGATTGGGGGTATAAAATGTTACATTATTATCATCCACGCGATTTGGAAGTTCTCCATTTTGGATATAAATTGTACCTGATTTTGCAGCATAAGCACAATCAGATCCCCCATTCAGAAGATACATAGTACAACCATGGCTATATTCACCAAATCGATTATTTGCATGTTGAACATAGAACGTGGCGTCTCTTGCACTGTCAGCACACCAATTTTGAACGGATTCGAGGTAATATGTGCCTCCTTG
>CAYIEX010000095.1:0-6271 GCA_964362485.1 uncultured Methanosarcinales archaeon
CAACAATTGTCACAACCTGCTCAGAAGAAATAAAATCACTCAGTGTCTTCGTCTCCGGTTTGGCCATTTCTACTGCCTCTTTTTTGAGAATCTTCAAATTGTCATGCATTTTCTTCTCTTTACGCTTTGCTGTCCAGCGATATATCTCATCTCGCGTCCCCGCAGTAGTCAATACCGTCACTTCACCTTTTTCTAGCCGCCCTGTTCTACCCCGTCTTTGAATTGCCCGAATCGCGCTTGGAACAGGTTCATAAAAAATAACCTTATCCACTTTTGGAATATCCAGTCCCTCCTCTGCAACCGATGTCGCAATGAGAACATTAAACTCGCCAGATCGAAACCGATCTAAAATCTCCTTTTGCTGCTTTTGTGAAAAACCAAGACCATTTTTTTTGGCTTGTCCAACGAAAATATGATTCTTAATCTTTAACTGAGTCAGAAGTTTCTCAATTTGCTCCGCCGAATCACGAAACTGCGTAAAGAGAATGATCTTCACATCAGGTCTACCTTCCATTTCTTTCTCAAGTAAATCCCGTAGTTTGTGCAATTTAGGATGATCATCACTATTCCTTGCAAGTTCAAGTGCTTGCTTTGCTGCAAGATTAAAATTCTGGTCCATCACTAAATTCTGTACTGCTTTTGTTTTACTCGAGCGCGCTTCTTCTCGAATTTTCTCAAGATACATGCTAGTCTGACTAATCCCTTGCGTTTCGAGTAGCTCAATAGCATGTTCCACTTTAAGTGCTTCCGCGAGAAGTGAAATCGAGCGCATCATCTCAAACGTTCGATCATTGCTTGAGATCATTTTTTGCAGTTCAACTTGCAATTGTAATAACTCGCCTTTCGTCATTGCGATACTCTTACAAAACCCTAATTCCTTCATCTCTAAAAGTTTTGTTGTGCGGCAATCCTGTAACAACTTTTGCACCTTCTTGTAAGACTCCGGAAACTCCACTTTCACAAAATTCATCTCAATTTTTTGTACATAAGGCCTCACATCAGGATCTTCTTCCGTGCGTACTTCCACTTTTTCGATGCACAGATTCTGGCACACTTCTTTGACCTTATCCATATCCGACCCCGGTGATGCCGTGAGTGCTAAGATTCTCCCCCGAGGATTCCGTTTGTTATACTGCTGTGTAATCCACACATACGCGTATTCGCCTGTTGCATGATGTGCTTCATCAATAATGAGTGTCGATACTTCCTCAAGTTTAATCCGATCATTAATAGTGTCATTTTCGAGCCCCTGTGGCGTACTAATAACCACGACCGCATCCTTCCACAGTGCCGCTCTTTTTTCCGGGCTCACGCTCCCCGTAAATAATACAACTTTTTCAGGATCAATTTCCACATGCTTTTGAAACGTAAGAACGTGCTGTTCACAAAGGGGTTTTGTCGGTGCAAGCATCAGAATCTTGCCCGTAGGAAACTGTTTTAACCGCACTGCAGCTAAAAGCAACGCTAATGCCGTCTTTCCCATACCGGTTGGCAGCACCACCAGCGTGTTTTTATTCGCCGCTGTACCAAGAATAGTCTGCTGGTACAAACGAGGTGTAAAATCACGAAGCATGCGCTTACAGAGCGAATTTGCTTTAAATAGATATACCCAACTTGACCAGTGGGGAGTGGGTCGAACTTATCTGTTTGGAGTAATCAATGTTTGAAGCCCTAACAGGCTATAAGTCAAATATTTTGGAGAGTTGACTTATTGGGGGTTCAGTTTAATTCGGCAAGTTGAGAACCACTACCCCTAATGAATTAAACCATTGAAACAACAAACAGAAAATTGGTTAATTCTGTTAGATAGAATCTAAAATTCCGGTCATCTTTAAATTGATATAAAATTACTAAAGAAATAAAGAAAAGAACTAAGGTAGGCATTAACATTGTCTAGGTTAGCTTGTTATCTTTTTTTGTCGTTTCTGATCCTGCAGTAATTTGCATACCACTTTTGGGACTGTTATTCCTTTTTGTTCACACCATTTTACAACATCTTTAGCACCTTTAGAAATCTGACATTTCATACAAGACCTTACAATATTGTTAAATTCCCAAGTCCCACCTTTTGAGACCGGTACTATATGGTCCCAGGTCAATTTATCGAGATTCCCACAGTATACACAAATTTTATCTCGTTCAATTATTTTTTGGACTTTATCCTGAGTTAATCTGAAAATATCTTTTTCAAGCAACTCTTTTCTCCTGTGATCCCTCTTTAATCGGCTTATAATCCCTTTTGGAGTTTTGTCATATTTTCTTAATATTTCTTTTCTCCTTCCGGGATTTCTCTCTAACCATCTCTTATAGTTCTGCTCCATTTTTCCAGATTTCCTATAAATTCCGTCGTATTCCTTTTTTTTATTTGTACTACTATGATATATGACCTTACATTTATCTGAACAAAAAATCTTTTCAGGTTTTCTAGTTTCAAAAGAGTAATGGCAATAAAGACATTCTTTTTTTTTAGGAGGATTTTTTTGTAGTAAATATCCTTTCTTCCAACAAGACCGGCACTTACCTATAGTATACATCTCTTTTTCTAAACAGCAAACAACACAGAGAGATATTTTCGGTGTCACACACTCTTTAGAACAATAAACTTGATTTGCTGCCCTAATATTAAAATATTTATTACAAGTAGCACACTTTCTGGAAACTTTACCTAATTTAATTCTTCCTTTTAGAATACTATATTGTTCATAATAATATTTGCCCCTACAACCTAAAGAACAAAACTTCCTGTTATGCACCGTATTGAAAAATCCTTTACCACATTGGGTACATATTCTGTCCATCTATAGACATTATGCAGAGTAACTTATAAATTTTAAGGCGAAGTATCTCTCAACCTGACAATTCTGTGGTATTCGCCTTCGACCCCATTCCTCGCTGAGGCATAAAGTCTCGGAAGTATAACCTCTTTAAATTCAATAAGAATCATCTTCTCTCACTAAACCCAAGATAAATTTATATAACTCCATAATATAGAAAAAAGATAAAAAGCCGGTGATATCATGAAAAAAGTGCTCTTGTTATTATTCCTATTATTAGTGAGCTGTACACAACAAGTTCCGCAACAAGTAGAAGAACCGACAGAACTCATCCCAAACAATACAGCTTTAAATCATCCGCCAATAGATATTGATCATTTTAACGAAGTCAAAAGAGAAATTGATTACTGGTATAACCAACCACCACGAAGTATAGGTAAACAACATCAGCAGCAGATGATGGACCGCTTGTTACCATTAAACATCAACCAGAAAAATAAAGATGAATATATCCAAAAGCTCAACTCAATCCTTCTAGCTGATGATCCTGCGTACCTCCAAGAGATGATGGCCCAGCAGAACCAACAGCAACAACAACCCGCAACACAGAACCCCGAAGATCAATCTGCCCAACATGTCAAGCGGTACTGTAGTGGAAGTGGTACCGTTCCGTTTACATCTCCCCCCATGAATCTGGAAGATATAGGATTTATTTCACCTAAAGGAGTGATGACCGGGCATCATGTCACCCCAACGGATCATGGGTTTGTTACATCCAAAAAATGGACAAATCCCGGTGCAAAGCGCGAAGACAATATTGACAAGTTTGCTGATGTGTTGGCACCTGCAGATGGCATAATCATTGGAGTAGACAAAATGCCTTCCGTATTCGCGACAAGCACATTGGGGGATTATCACATCACCATTTATCATACCTGCACATTCTATACCGTGTTCATTCATGTCAACGAGATTTCAGACAAGCTCAGAGCGATAATGGAAACCCGTACTCCCGCGGCAGTCAAAGCAGGAGAAGTGATAGGAAAATCTCCTGGTTTTGATTTTTCAGTCTTTAATAAAGATATCACATTAACCGTAGTTAATCGTGAAACCTATAAAGGAGTTGAATCCATGTTGAATAGCGATGATTTATTTGTCTATTTCGCAGAGCCAATCAAAACACAACTTCTTGAAAAAAATCTTCGAAAATCTGAGCCCCGTGGTGGCAAAATGGACTACGATGTGGATGGTACTATTGCCGGAAATTGGTTCGTGGAAAATACAAATGGGTATCAAGGTCTTCCAGAATACAACCAACTGATAGGATACTGGAAAACCCATCTAGCCTTCGTCCAGGACCCAATAGATCCAGACATACTGGTTGTATCAATGGGTGATTTTGGCGGAAAAACGAGTCAATTTGCCATCAAAGGAAATGCGCCCAATTTTGTGGACATCACAACGCAAACTGGTATTGTAAAGTACGAATTGGTTAAATACACCTACCTTGACAACGGCAAAGTATGGGACGAAGGTCATTATGCTGAACTTACTCTAAAACCTAAGGATGCCATTGAAGGTGTTGCCATGGTGCAGATGCTCGACGATAGAAATATCAAGTTCGAATCCTTTCCAGCAAAAACAGCATCACAAGTGAATGGATTTACTACTAATGCAAAAGTCTATGTGAGATGATGCCCTTGGAAGATAAAATAAAAAGATACATAATTTAGCAGAACAAAAAATTATTCTTCTTTATTATGATAAAAACCTTCTTCATTTAGCGTATTGTAAAGTTGTTGACCTTTCTCAGTTAAGAGCACGCGCTGCTCCTCTCCAGCTTCAGAAATAATGTAACTTGCAAGACCCAAATATTCAAGCAGGCGTGGTTCTCTTAAATGTAATTCTAAGCCTATTTTAGGATTAGGATTCTTACATAATGCGATTTCAAAACCGTCATGATCGCAACTTGCTAAATATCCAAGATCATGTGCTATATTGCGTCCGGTTTCATCCAAAAGTTCCATATTCGCTCGTAGAATATCCTCTTGTAAAGTTGTAATTGCGTTCATTTTCATTGCCGTCTCATGCATGACAAGTATTATGTTATAAACATTTTGTTATTTCCAAGTAATGATTGAGAAATGGAATAGTATAATTAATAGATATAACTCAACGCTAATTTAGGAGAAGTTTTGGAGTGAATATACTTTCTTTTCCATTCATCGTCTAAAATGTGGTTTTCCCGCTCGAGGCTTACCGCTTCTGGATCGGCCTGTTTTATGTTTAGGCAGTGGCTTGGCAGCTGCCCCAACAGCATTCTGCGCGCGATCCGAATGATAGCGCTGTGGCATGACTTCAATTTTCAACTTGATCAATTTTTCAATATCTCGAAGTAGATCTCTTTCCTCAGCTGCACAAAAAGAATACGCTACTCCTTCAGATCCTGCGCGTGCCGTCCTGCCAATTCGGTGAACATAACTCTCAGGCACGTTAGGAAGTTCAAAGTTGATAACATGACTAATATTGTCAATATCAATACCACGTGCGGCAATATCTGTTGCCACAAGCACATTCGTTCTACCCGATTTAAAATTTGCTAGTGCTTGTGTTCGAGCCCCTTGCGACTTATTACCATGAATTGCATCTGCTTTGACGTTGTGACCGTTAAGATATGCTGCAACCTTGTTGGCGCGATGTTTTGTGAGAGTAAAGACTAAAACGCGCGTAAGATGCTTTTGTAATAACAGCTCCAAAAGAAGACTTTCTTTCGCTGCTGAATCAACAAAGCATACGGACTGTTTAATACGTTCAACCGTCGTTGCTTGCGGAGTAACCTCCACTCGAACAGGATTATGAAGCATTTGATTTGCAAGTGAACTGATTTGTGGGGACATAGTAGCAGAGAAGAACAGCGATTGACGCTTCTGTGGCAATTTTACAATAATTTTTTTGATATCATTAATGAACCCCATATCGAGCATGCGATCAGCTTCATCCAACACAAAGAACTCAATGTTTTTAAGACTCACCCGACCTTGATTCATTAAATCAAGCAAGCGTCCTGGTGTTGCCACAATTATATCCACACCGTGAGCAACGGCGTTAACTTGTGGCCCTTGCCCAACACCCCCGAAAATAACAGTGTGTTTAAATTTGAGAAATTTGCCGTACGCAGCAAAACTCTCACCAATTTGCGCCGCAAGCTCTCGGGTTGGTGCAAGGACTAATGTGCGAACAACTCGAGGATATTTCTCAGTCATTCGCTGGAGAATCGGCAGAACAAAGGCCGCCGTTTTACCCGTACCAGTCTGTGCGATTCCGATCAAATCTTTACCTTCAAGAAGATCAGGGATTGATTTTAATTGAATTGGTGTAGGTGTAGTATATCCTTGTTGCTCAAGTGCTTTTTGCAACGGTTCAATCAGATTAAGTTGTTGAAATGTCATTATGTAGTCAATTATGTGATAAAACTGTTTTTGATTATTAAATGTACT
>CAYIEX010000096.1:0-6133 GCA_964362485.1 uncultured Methanosarcinales archaeon
TTGAAAGATATCCGGAGCAAGCGTAGTGAAGGAGTTTATATCGTCCGAAACAATAATCAATTTATCTCTTCGCCAACGATACGAATTGCCCAAGAGAAGATTACAAACTCCGGAATTTATGCCTCGAGCCTGCGTGTGATTACGTTTCCCAATCAAATTTGTGGAGCTCTAATTTACTATAATAAATATGATGAGCGTTCAAATTTCGGGAATACATGGAAAAGAATTTTCTTAAATGAAGGCACATTACAAGGACAGAAATGCCCACCAGGTTTAGAATCACTCTTGAGAGTTAATGGGGTGGATCAAAATTTACAATTAAACCCTAAAGCGCGAGCATTGGCATTACGAGTAAGCTCCCTTTCTTCTCAGAGCTTGTTGCGTGCGATTGACATTATGGGAGATGATGAGGGAGACCTGTACATTTTAGAAGCACAAACGCTACCGGGTGCACCTTGTGGACCAGTGTATAGTATATTGCAAGGGCTGAAGTACCAAGGAATTGAGCAAGGAGCTGACGCTGCAGCGAGGTTCTTGGCAAATTATATGGAGAATATCCTAGTCAATTAACCAAAACAAATATAAAACAAGTTCTAAACTACTATTCTATGCGAAAGCGAATTGCAATTATTCATCGGGAAAAATGCCACCCTAATGAATGTGGCAACTATCTTTGTGCTAAATTGTGCCCCGTGAATCGCGCTGGCTCGGAATGTATTACGGAGCATCCTGTTACTAAAAAAGCTGTCATTGATGAGTACATGTGTACAGGGTGTGGAATTTGCCCTAACCGCTGTCCATTTGGAGCAATTGAAATCATTAACTTACCTGATACACTCAATAAAGCACCTATTCACCGTTATGGTGAAAATATGTTTGAATTGTATTCACTTCCTGCACCACTTTTTGGGCAAGTAACGGGAATTCTTGGTCGAAATGGTATTGGTAAGTCTACTGCCCTCAAGATTATGGGAGGACTTTTGAAACCAAATCTAGGACACTGGGAGAAACCACCAGAATTCAAAGAAGTGGTCGCATATTTTAAAGGTACTGAAACACAGAAGTTTATGGAGAAATTAGGAAAAGGCGAGGTAACACTCTCTTATAAACCACAGCAAGTTGATCTGATCCCAAAACAAGCTCAAGGGACAGTCCGCGATCTTTTGAGAAAAGTGGATATGCAGGGAAAAATCGATGCGATTTCCCAAGAGCTGCAGTTGACCAATTTTCTTGATAATGATATTGCTACCATCTCAGGTGGAGAACTGCAGCGTGTGGCCATTGCGGCAACGGTTCTTAAGAATGCGAATGTGTATCTTTTTGATGAGCCAAGTTCGTATCTCGATATCAAACAACGCGTTAACATGGCACGGTTTGTCCGCACATTATCTAATGAGAAAACATCCGTTATCGCCATTGAACACGATTTGATAATTTTGGATTTCATGACGGATTTACTTAATATCATGTATGGCCATGAGGGAGCGTTTGGTGTTGTGTCTGGAGTGAAATCAACGCGCGAAGGTATCAATGCGTTCTTAGAAGGATATCTTAAAGAGGAAAATGTCCGCTTCCGCAGTCATGCGCTCAAGTTTGAAAAAGTTCAGGATCCACAAAAAGCGAGTAGGACGACCATGATTTCGTGGACGGCGCTACATAAGAAACTGGGTAATTTTAGTTTTAAAGCCGATGCAGGAGTTCTCCATAAAAATGAGATTATTGGAATTTTGGGTGAAAATGGTATTGGTAAAACATCGTTTATTAAGTTGCTTGCAGGAGTAAACAGTCCTGATGAAGGAGAAATTGAAGGAAAGATCAAGGTTGCGTACAAACCGCAATACCTAGAGACGAATTCAGAGATGTTGGTATCTGACTTTTTAGAAAGAGCAATTGAAAAATATTCGCATAATATTATTAAGCCATTGGATATAGAAAAATTGTTCGCGCAAAAACTGTCTGAGTTGTCTGGCGGTCAATTGCAGCGAGTAGCTATTGCGCATTGCTTATCGCAGGATGCTGAATTGTTCCTCTTAGATGAGCCATCAGCTTATCTTGATGTTGAGCAGCGATTAATTATCTCCAAAATGATCAAAAACCTGGCATTTGAACGGGATTTAACAATTATGATTGTCGATCACGATTTAATGTTTATGGATTATGTTGCGGATCGGTTGATTGTTTTTTCAGGAACTCCAGCAAGAGAGGGACATATGGAAGGACCGTTTACAATGGAAGCAGGGATGAATAAGTTCTTAACCGACCTTGATATTACACTTCGACGTGATTTAGGGTCACGACGGCCTAGGATCAATAAGCCAGGATCGGTAAAAGATAGAGAGCAGCGAGCGGAGGAGAAGTGGTATTATAGTTGAGAGCATTGTTGTTTAACAAAGAATTGTCACAAAAAGAAAAAAATTCTGATTACATTACGAAACTGATCACACTTTTCCCGTGCTCAAATACTCGCTGAAGGTATGCGGTTCTGTCGCACGTTGAGGATCAGCTCGGATTTTTTCGAGATGTAAATCCATGGAGCTACCAATGCTTTGAAGATCACTTTTGGAGAAGGCATTACGGGCTGCAGGAAATATTTCCCGTTCTTCTTCGCCAACATGATGTTCAATAATTTCGCGAAGAACTTTTATGCGCGCAGCAAAGAGTTCTGTTGCTGGATTCGTGCGCTGGAGTTGGGCCAGTCCCATTTTAGCATGGTTGTGTTCATCTTGCGCTTCATAATACATAATTTGTTCATTGCGTTTTCCGGTTGCCTTTTTGAATGCAGGGTAGAAAATTTTTTCTTCAATTTCCATGTGTTCTTGAAGCGTTTGCGCGAGTTTGTGCAGCAGAACCTCGCGGGTAGCATGGGCGCGTTCACTAGTTTGTTCGAGCTTTTTGAACAATTCTTTGACTTTTTTATGAACATCTTTTAGTTTTGTTATTGCGTCTGCCATAGAATGATAAAGGGCTTAACCTTTTAACTCTTTGACTATATAGTCAATAAACTTTTTATTAAACTAGACAGGATTGGCTATATTCGTGTAGTATACAATCTGGTGAAATTGGTTGGGAAATGAAGTTGAAAATTAGAAATTAAGCTTCTTACCAAGATGGCCAATTAAGGGTAACTCCTTTTCTTTTTCCTGTACGGCGCTTACGACACCAAGGATCGCCCAAATGAGGGGAATGTACGCTAGGATGCCAACAATTGTAAGGATTATTGACCCTACGACAGGAATCCAACCAAGTAGGATACTCAAGAGCCCTGAAACGAGATGGAAGGCAATGCCGTACAGGATTGCAGCAATGAGAAAGACGAGCCCTTGGCGAGCGTGAAACTGAATAAGGGGATCACGTTTGGCGTCTGTATCAACGAGGTACCAGATAATACCAATAAGAAAGTAACATAAAGCAGAGACGAGTTGACGGTATTGGTGAATCATGGGGTAGAGAGGAGTTTTAGAATATATTAAGGTTTTGGAAATGAATGATTTACTTTCTACCCATTAATGGGAGGAAATTAGCCGAAGAATTGGATTAGCTGAGGGATTGGAGACCTTCTTAATGTAGCATTTAGCTGGATCATGCCTATTTAAATGGTCTAAATAATCATTCTAATCTAACCTTTTTTCTTCCAGGTTTCAAAATCGGGAAATTGTTCTTCAATTGCTAAACCATTTCCATCGTGGCGCCGTCCTTCGTAGGGAATTAAATCTTGTTTTTCATAAAAACGGATTTGTTCATTATAGTATTGCTCTTTAAGTATAACTTCCTTCATAACTTGTGGGTAGCGTTCTTCAAATAACTCAGCATAGGCAATTTCATACATCACGGTAGAATCGAGGCGTTCTAGTGCACGATTGTAACCATAGGTCTTGACATCTGCTGCAAAGATAGTTACATGATCATATTTGGAATTTTGAATTTCTTTTTTTACTAGATCTACCTTTCTTCTTTGCTCGGCAGGAGTTAGATTTTGATAATCTTTAATGTCTTGCCTTGGATTCCTTTGTTGAGCATATTCCATTCTTAATTCCCATTCTAAACTTGCCATAGCATTTTGCACATTGGATTGATAAATATATTGATTCTCCCCCTAAGTGCGTAGCAAACGAAGCTTTTAAAAAAAGAGAACAACATTAGGAGTGTATGAACACCGATGTACTACACAAAATTGGGCTTACTGCAGGCGAAATCAGGGTTTACGAAGCAGTTATCAAATTAGGAAACGCGTCGACTGGACCAATAATGGAAAAATCCGGGATTTCTAGTTCAAAAGTCTATTTAATTCTTGAAAAATTAATGAAAAAAGGGCTGGTAACATTTTCAATCGAACGGGATGTAAAAAAATTCCAGCCTGCCAACCCAATCACAATTATTGAATTTCTTTCTTGTAAACAACAAGAATTAGAAGAAACTAAACAAGAAGCAACCAAGCTCGTCAAAGAAATTAACTCAATGATAGGATCTTATCAAGAAGAAACGACGCGCCGATATACTGGTACAAAAAGTATGACTACAGCATATCATAATATTCTCGACGAATTAAAATGCAATGATTTCCTTTTTATTGGTGCACCAAAAAAAGATATGCCAAAAATCACATTATTTTTTCAAAACCTTCATGCAAAGCGGGAACATTCTAATATCCATACCCGTGGCATTGTTAGTAAAATGACTGTGTCTCAATATCAATTAATGTTTCAGAATAGAAAAAACATTACTTTACGATGTGCCCCCATTATATTTCCTCATGCTATTGCTATTGGAACAAAACGTGTTATTCTTTCCCTATGGGATGAGGCTCCAACAGCGTTTGAAATAAGCTCGGAGAGAGTTGCAAAAAGGTACCGAGAATTTTTTGAAACAATGTGGAAAAGTGCAACAAAGGTATAACTATTAATCGGTGATTAGTGCTGATTAATAGCTGCATTCCACATTAAATTGAAAAATTGATCATACGATTGCGCTGCCTCTTTTTGATGGATAAGTGTACCAATTGGTTTATCTGTCCAGATGATGATTCCTACTTTGTCGTTTCTGATAATGGTCTCTGTTAAAGGCTCAAAACCCTGTTTGGTGTATTTAACTGTTGCAAGGGGATATTTAGCTTCTGCCTTCCAGGCTTTGAGGGAATCGTTAAAGAGAAGGTTGGCTTTGATTTTTTTGTTGGCACGCCGCCGGTGATAATCTACCCACCATGCTTCGCCAAGCATGAGCGATTTTTTACTTGAGCCAAAGGTGTGATGTTCTTTTCCATCAGCGTTAAGCAATTCTAAAAGTAGTTCTTTGATGCCTCTAACGCCCCGATAAAGGATTACTTCTGGTTTTTGTCTTGCTTGCTGTTGTTTGAGAATGAGTTGAGGAAGGAGTTGTTGAAAACGGTCGCGTTTGTCGTTGATGAAATTGATGATGTTGTTGGGGTTGGTTGCTTGATAATGATGCCGACTACCCTCTTGGATAGAGGTGATGAAACCTTTTGCGGTTAGTTTGATCAATGTCATGTGGACTACTGAGCTTTGCAGCCCTGATTTTTCAATGATTGGGCCTGCTGTACTGGAGCCGAGTTCTAAAAGTGTGAGATAAACTTTGATTTCAGCGGTGCTAAGGCCAATCTCTTCGAGGATTTGCGTGTCCATTTTAATAAGAATGTTTTGCCTGTTTTTAAGGTTGTTGTTTTCTCCTCCATTTTTGGAGAGTGATTGTTTAAGAACAACCGAGTGATTACTAACAAGTAAGTAAACAGTCCACGCAGGCAAAAAACGCACACAAAAAGGAGATGATTAAAATGACACAAACAAAACAAATTTTGGTAGTAGAAGATAAAGAGCAACACCTCGCTGATGCGCGAGCATATTTCAGTGAACTCGAAGGAGTTACAGCAACGTATGCAACTACTTTGCAAGAAGCTGAAACGGCACTGCAACACCAACGCTTTGATGGCGTAATCTCGGATGTCTTCTTCCCCATGGGCTATGAAGGTGTCGAGAAACAACAACGAGCGGATACGTTGATGGAGATGGTGCAGGAAAAATATAAACAGGCTTTGACCATGAGTATTGAGGGAAGTATGTTAAATGACGTAAAAAAAGGTTGGACTCGATACCAAGACTCTCTAAACGAAGATGAACCATAT
>CAYIEX010000097.1:0-6066 GCA_964362485.1 uncultured Methanosarcinales archaeon
TGCTGCATACCATGACCATCGTAATAAATATCTGTGATTATAGTTCCCACAAATTGGGCTGTATAGAGAGCTACATCAAATTCTTCCTGATAAAGACCATCCCCCAACATAGCAAAGTCACCTATTCATAAATATTTAAACGTATAGCATGACCAGCATATACATTATAACAAAGATATAGAAACGAATAAAGAGGTTGGTTTTGTTGAATAGTCGATTGCAAGAAAACAGGAAAACTACCTGTTTTCTGCACAGAAATAAAGTAGTCTCTTTATTTCTTGTGCCCAAAGGTCAAAATGCTATCGAAGAAACAGCAGGGAGGTAATAAGGGGTTGCTCCCACCGGGAATATAGCCCTATTCAAAATCAAATCGAGCATTTTGAAGGCAATCAGTGAGCCGAAGGCGAACTTTTCAACAAAACCAAAGAGGTTATTAAAAGCTCACAACGGACGCTTTTTAAGCATCTCTGCCAGTTTTGATCCAAAACTCGCAGCTGCCATGGGCCCATTTGCGGTAATAACCAGTCCATCCACAGTCAAGAGCTCACCCGTGTACTTGGCCCCTGACTTCGATAGAACTCCTGACTGAGTCCCATCTCCATTCCACACGGTTGCTTTTCGATCTTTAAGAACACCCGCAGCAGCAATGATCGTTGGCGCAATACAAATAGCACCGATTACCTTACGTTTGGCATTTGCATCACGAGCAATGCGTAGTGCCGCACTATCTTTCACAAGACTTGAAGCACCCGGTCCGCCAATATACACAACCCCATCATAGCGATCAACTATAATTTCTCCAAGTGAAAACATCGCCTGCGCAGAGCCGCCTAACTCTCCTCGACAAATTCCCTTATGTTTTGCCGCAAGCGTGACAACTATCCCCGCCGATTCCAGAGCTGCTTTTGTATCTTTTAATTCTTGATCTTGATATCCATCTTCTGCAATAATTACTAATGCTTTTGGCATAATCCTCACCTCAAATAAATAAGAACCATTACCTCATTACTAAATATAAACTTTTTTGTAGTTGAGAAGCTGTGATTGGAGTGTAATTATGGCTTACTTGCTTATTTATTAATCTCTTATTAATCTAGGCTTACTTTGTACTTCCCTCGAACAACCTACAACTTCTTTTAGACTAAGCCCCTTCATGCCAAAATCTTTATAAATAAAATGTCAACCCTACCCTCCAAGTGCCCCAGTGGCTCAACCTGGTTAGAGCGAACGGCTGTTAGGCTTGTTTGCAAAGACACCGTTAGGTCGTCAGTTCAAATGTTGAGCTCGAAACTCGAGTATCAGCGCGGAAGTCTGACCTGGGGCGCTCCTTTTTCTTGATGAAATAGGTACCACATTTATGAACAAGATAGCAATAACAGCATAATTAAGAGAGTACAGCGAATCATAATTTAATTGCATTTCCAACACTTGTTAGTACTTTACAATTAGAATTATTCCATAATCTATTTAAAGACCCCATTACAAGCAATTCCATGAGCTTATTTCGACCTAGAAACAGCAGTTTAGAATTCGAGTTAGAAAAAGCTCTTCAGGGGATTAGTCTAAGTGGAACGGTAACAATAACATATGATTCATGTGGTAAAAAGAAAAACGAGATGAGACGCAGTCCCGTCTATGTTCTTCCCACTGAAGGTCATGATGGAATAGTTCATGGTATATTCAGGTATCCAAACGGACCAGAAGAGGCAGCCATAGGCTTTGTGAGAAAGAGTCTCATTCGGTCTCAGTACTACACCTTCGACGAAAAAGGTACCCTTGGACGATCAAATCCAAATGAGAAAATATTTCTGCCGCTCATTCTAATTCCTGATATGTACCAATACATTGTTGAAGAACCCAATCAGAGTAATCCTACAACGTATCCCATCCTGGGTATTGAAAGTAACGGTCGGAGATTTCCTCTAGTTCTTCTTACTTCAACTGACACAGGATTAACAGCGCATGGCATAGTTGACACGAATAGTAATATCTCCACCTATGTTGTGACGCAGCCTGGCTTGGAAAAAAGCCTTCGTAAGTTTTTAAGAAGTTATCATAATCTCAATCCTTCACCAATTATACTCCCCCCCGCCACAAAGAACAAACCAGAAAGTCAGGCACGAAGTTCAGAATCAAGAATTAATCTCAGCCCTTCATCAAAAACAAGAAATAGTTCTTCAAATTCAGCTCAAACAGCTATCAATTGGGAACATCCACCCTCCATTGTTCGCTATCTTGATGAATATGTAATCGGACAACATCAAGCAAAAAAAAGCCTCGCCGTCACCTTTTCTAATTATATGACCCGATATAGGACACGTGATGAAAATCTCCCTAAAGATAACGCACTTTTAATTGGACCTACTGGGGTTGGTAAGACGTACATGGTCCATTTACTTGCAACAAAAGCAGCTCTTCTTATGATTCAAACAAAGTTAACAGGAAAATCCACAGAAGGATACAAAGGAGAAAATCTTTCTGAAATATTCGAACAACTTCGCGTCAAAACAGATGAGCAAGCCCCCTATGCAGTAATCTTTCTGGATGAAATCGATAAACTAGCTCGTGATGAATGGGGGAGCGGGAGTGGTTTTGGTCCCAGGCTCCAAGACGAATTAATTGGCTGGTTCGAGGAGTCAACCAACGTATCCGATTCTTCTAAAAATAAAGGAAATCTCATTAATACAAAAAATCTACTTTTTGTAACGGCGGGAGCATTTCAGGGTTTTGGTGGTAATTCACTGAGTGCAATTATTACAAAGAGAATTGGAGGTACCCGCACAATTGGTTTTGCTCACAATCAAATTAATGAGGAAGATACATGTTTATTGGATAGAACAAAACCAGATGATCTGATCAACTATGGGTTAAAGCCAGAATTAATAGGAAGGCTTCCAGCCATAGGTGTTCTACATCCGCTGGATCTTGAACAAAAAGCTAGCATCCTTACAAATTCAAAAGGATCCCCTCTCCATCGGTATACAAATTTACTTAAAATCAGAGGCTATCAACTGCGAGTGGAGGAAGGCGTTGCCCATATTATCGCCACGCATTGCCCAACCGAAACGGGAGCACGAGCACTTCATTCGCTCTGTCACACTCTTTTAACGGATATCATTTATGAGCCAAAAAAATACGCTAATTCCCAGAAAATAATTTCCCTCAATACTGATCTTGCTGAATCAATTTTATCAATTCACCAGTAGAAAAAACTGCCACGTGTTACTTACTCTTTTTCAATTTAATTTTTTCCTTTTGCACCAACGTCCTCAGTTGATCCCATTGACTTTCCACTACAATATATCCAACACAGCGATCTGATCCGCAACAGCAGCGATGTTCAGCATAAAACTCTACATCATAGCCATAATTATAGACCAGCTCCTCACCCTCTTTTATATCACGTAGCGCAATAATCCAAATTTTTCCATCCTCTATTTCAGTCTCACAGTTAGGATCACACGAGTGATTAATTAAACGTGCCATATTCCACTCTACTTTCCCATCGATATCCCAGTTATCATCTAATTCAAATATATACACCGCACCCAGCTCTTCGGGATTTTTTCTTGCTTCCCTAACTAGCCTATTTGCCCGGCGTGTGGACTCTTTCTTACTAATCTTCTCCCCAACATATTCAACAATCTTGGTTCTCTTTGGGATATCACTCCGAGCAAAGACCCCACTATTATGAATAGACGACTTTTGTACTTCAATGCAAGAAGAGGAAGTAGATTGCATCACGTATCCTCCGCCTCACTTATTTATATGGATTACGCTTGGAGCTGTACACTTACGCAAACCAAAAGCGTAATTGTAAAAAAATTACTAAAAAATATTCCAATACTAATGTATCATTTACAACTTAACTAATTATCATTTACAACTTAATTTATTACTTACTGCTAAATTTATCCTTTGTTTCCTAACCCCACTTCATACAATCTCTGCGCAACACCCTCCATCCACTCCGTATCGCCCCCTTCTTTGAACATCAATTCTCCATAACTATGAACAATAATCTCCTTCTTATCAATTTTCACCACAAGCAAAATCGGCGTATCGAGTAAAACCTCAAACTTTTGTTTAATCGCCGCAAGGTCTAATTTTCGAGGCTGCTTTAATTTAGCTGAAAATGCTGCCTTCGTTTTACACTTTCCCAAGCTAAATAGAATATCCATCCTCCTGCTGCCAATAAGAATGTTTATATACTTTTTGTGCTCGATATCAAATCACACATATAAACAAATAAAAAGGGGTCATCTCATGAATAAAATCTTCATCATAAGTATTGTATTATTAAGTTTAGTATTACTCGCCTGTTCTAAATCAGAGATACAAGCAATTACTCCGACCGAAGCCCCGTCCATCAAAACAACGCCAATTGAAATAGTCGCAACAGCACCCTTAGAGGTTCCAATTGAGGTTAATCTTACCTCCAATATCAGTGCTGAACAGACTCTGGTTAGCTGTACCAACAACAATGAATGTCAAGTTGCTGAATACTGTGTCAACCATGAATGTAAAACATTAGCCTCATTATACGACGATGACTGTGAAAGAAAATGTCAGGCCGTAAATGTTACCATTACAACTAGCGACGGCAAGACTGTCACCCTCGCTCCAGGCAAAGGCAGCTATACAGCAGCCGGTGCAATTGAATGGGACATTCTGCGCATACCCCATCATTGTCCCAGTGATGACCTAGAAATTCCTCTCAAAATTTACAAGCGAAATTATGGAAAAGAGCTCGGAAATGAAGTCATCACTCTAGAAAAAGGCCAAACCAGTGACATAATTACCCACCCTGTAGATAAAAACATTAAGTTTACCCTTCGTGTTGATGATATCCAAGAGGTCTGTGCATAGGTCTACAGTATTATTCATTTTTTTCTTCTTTTTCACTTTTTCTACACAAGCGTTTTAAATAGGACGATCAATAATAATTCCATGACAAAATATACTGAAATTACAGGGTTCGCCTCCCTTCAATCCCTACAAATATACGACAACACTTCTCAAGCTCATCTCGCCACAATACTAAGTAAGCCAGCCCTCCGAGTGGAATATTTCCGAGCCGTAGAAGCAGACCACCTCGACAAACTCGCTGACAGCCTCACCTCGTTATTGGATGACGTGAGAACGAGTGCGATTACGGGAGTTGATGTGCAAGGTGGAGGGACTCTTTCCATCTACGATCTTGAGCAATCACAAGCTATCGTATATACTACAAGGGCACACAATCATGGAGGGGTTCGGCAAATTAGTGTGGCAATAACAACCATCCAAACACCGCTAGCCAAAGCACTCATCCATGCCATCGATGGTCTTTATGTAATTCATGGAATCGAGAGTTACGAGTAGTTATTTTTTGATCAATTATAGTACCCAGAAAATAAGTAAAACAAAAAAATAAGAAATGATTATTTATAAAAATAATCTCTCTACATTTCACTATCAAACCCGTAAGTACGCCCAATGGTATTTCCTCATAAGTCTGTCACCAAAGGGTTTCTTTGAATATCCATTTCGATCAAAGATTTGATTGTAAAATTCGGGGACATCAACATCATCTTCACCTTCCAGATCTGGAAGCTTAACCAAATAATCATCCTCTTCAGGATACCGAAAAATACTATCATCTAAATAGCGTTTACCCGTGTTAAAATCACCAACTCCCATTGCCGTTAGCGCAAAACCAGTCGCCTGACGCAAACGACCAAAGTATCCAATCGTATGTGCCACTAACTGTTCAATAGCCTGTTCATCAAGCGGGTTTCGCGCTTGAGATAATTCCAAGCTATTACCTACAAGAACCGGCTCCAAGTCAGCATTGAGAGAGGCAAAAGCAGGGAGCACACCTACTCTGTCTATTTTGTGCATTCCACCATTGGTCCGGCTGATTTTTTCCTGATACACTCCTACCAAGCAGGTCCCCATATCGAGACGGTAGAAGGGAAGATCAAGCCTGCGAACAGCTTCTTCTTTCATGTTTTCATCTTCGATATCAAGAATGCTCGGAAAAATAGCGAGGCAACAGCCCGCATCATTGAAAATCCCAACATC
>CAYIEX010000098.1:0-5773 GCA_964362485.1 uncultured Methanosarcinales archaeon
TTATTGCCTAGTAATGAAAAATATTCGGTTGTTTTTCTTTTATCTATCTCTTTCTTGCAGGTGTCATCATCTCTTTGCACTATGTTTCACGCGGTAAATTCAGAGATGATGGTCTGCCCCATTATTTCATCGTATTGTTTCTAATTAGTGCCTTTATCGTTCTTAACATTCAGATTATACTGGGCTACACGATACAAAATGATCATTGGAATTCGCGCATAATCATACCATTTTTAATCCTCACTCTGTTCTACCTTGGCACAAAATTAATCCCTCACATTCCTCATAAAATATCTTCTTTTTTTCGCATCTCATCCTCAATTACTTATTTCTTCGTTAGTATTCTTATCATTATTCCTATTGTATTACACACCCAAGAGGCAATTGCCCAAAAGGATAATTACTCTTTTAGTGCAAATGAGTACGAACTCATCACCTACTTTAAAGAAAATACTTACCCCAATCAAGTTGTTCTCTCCTCAAATCTCACTTGGAATTTGTGGATTCCAGCCTATACGGGCAATAATATCTATTTTCCCTATGGTGCAGCCACTCTTGCACCCAACAAAGAAGTTGAGCAGCGTTTCATCACAACGTACAAGCTCATGCAGTACAGCACTAATTCCATAGCAACCCAGCTGCGCGCAAATAGCATTTATACCCGCCTATCTGATACCACCACCGCTCGTGATGCCTCATTTGAAACTTTTCTACGCGGATACATCTTTGTTGATTCTATCTATCCTGTGACCCATGATGGAATTTTTAAGAAGCGAACATACGACAGCGTAGCAGTAGAGTCGCTCATTGAAAAGTACAATCAAACTGTACTTGAACAAGACCATTTAGTTGCCTATCAAATAGATTATATTCTTTTAGTAGGAGAAGATAAAAGTAAAATTACAACCATCACGAGCGCAATTACCCTTGCTGGGGCGCAGAGCAGTCCAGTGTTTGAAAACGACCAATTCTTACTTCTCAAGATTACAAAATCATCATAACCCG
The DNA here is from genome assembly GCA_964362485.1 of uncultured Methanosarcinales archaeon. Taxonomy (GTDB): domain Archaea; phylum Nanobdellota; class Nanobdellia; order Woesearchaeales; family GW2011-AR9; genus CAMAVK01. The sequence goes on from CAYIEX010000098.1 coordinate 1,006, forward strand.
TTATCGTAAGAACTGCATCAGTCATAAAGGCATCTTTGGAAAAATGGGGAAGATAATATTAGAAAAACAAGATGCAAAATTTCAACAAGAAAAAGAAAAAAAATCACTCCACTCCAAAAAACTAAACCAGTTCGGCTCTTCCTTCTCTTACCACAGCGTATTGGATTGGAGCCCCTTGTCGATCCAACCGTTCCAAAGTAATTTCTCTGTGTTCTCGCGGCATTGCTCGCAAGAATACACCCACAGCATCTGCAATAAGGCTCTCTTGCGGGTCGTTAATTTCTGGTTTATAATGATCGAGGATGAATTGTACTAAATCGTCTTGATGCACTGCGTGCACTCGTTGAATAAATTTGGAATTCGCCTTTGCTTTTAATTCTTCAAAGGACTGTTCAATCTGGCACTTCCATGTAAACTGGGAACTCACAAAATCAGCAGCACCATGGATCCCTGTAGGTATGACAACCGGATTATCCAGATTTAATTCTCGCTTCAATTTTTCTTTAATTTGTTCTTCTAAATCCAATTTTCCTTCAACAATGACTCCCATTCCCGCTGCCGATGAATCAAGGCGTTGTGATGCAAGAAGGCCTGGTGCGCGTTCTTGTACAAGGTAGAAACCATCGGCCGTGAGAACCGCACAACCAACCGCAGCGGTAAAATGGCTTTGCAACATTTTGTTAAAGTCCGATTTGCCCATCGCCACTGCAAGAAATTTGGCATACTCGGTTCTACCATACTGTATGCCATTAGTAGTATCTTCCAGCCATCCGATTGTTCCACTAGTCCATCCCTTGGAAGCAGGGCCTTGCGGAGCATCCCATATTTGTTGTACTCGTTCCAATTCGCTTAGAGTAAATAATGGAGTAATATCCTTCTCAGGATTATACTTCACTTTCTGTAAAAGATCAACTGGATCCTCGGTATGGTTAAGTAAGTATAATGGTTCAAGATTCATTTTCTCCTCGGTTCATGTAAATAAATGTGGCTCATTTTATTTAACAAGGGATAATCTCCCGTTATTCCTAAAACTAAGAGTTAATCTATATTGAGCCTAGATTTGTATTACTTTTTAAAGCTTTTTAAATTATTATTCCTCAGTGGTGGCATTCCCAAGATTGGTAAAAATGTGGTGATAAAGATGAGGATACGAAGTAGCTTATTTAAACCACGTATAAGAGTGCGTTTAATTGGTCTGAGCATCACAATCTATATAAATAGAAGGCGGGTTGAGAAAACATGGTGGTTTCTGAGCAAAAAAACAACCAAAAGAACCTCTTTGAGATTAGTTCTCCTAGTAGTAATCCTCAATCTCCTAATTCACATAATCCTATTAATTCCGCAAATCAAAAATTAAAAGGAGTAATTCTCGCCGGTGGCAAGGGTCTGCGTCTCTATCCGCTTACTAAAGTAACAAATAAACATCTTCTCCCTGTTGGTCGTGAGCCCATGATTTGTAATCCCATTCGCAAATTGATTGAAGCGGGAATCCACGACATTCTTATCATCACCAGTACTGAACAGATGGGGAGTATCGTTAATCTCTTAGGATCAGGTTCAGAATTTGGCTGCCATTTTACCTATAAAGTTCAAGAGAAAGCTGAAGGCATTGCCCATGCCCTCTCTCTGGCTGAAGATTTCGCAGGAAATCATAAAATTGTAGTAATCCTTGGGGATAACATTACCACTGGATCTCTCAAAGAGCATGTCGAAAAATTCAGACGACAAGAAAAAGGAGCGCAAGTTCTTCTCAAAAAAGTTGAAGATCCCCAACGCTATGGCGTTGCCGCAATAGATGAACATCAAGTCATCGAAATTGAAGAAAAACCCCATAAACCAAAATCCAACTACGCAGTTATTGGGTATTATATGTATGATCCATCCGTTTTCGAGATTATCCGTAATCTTTCACCTTCAGCGCGGGGGGAGTATGAGATCACCGATGTAAACAACGAGTTCATTAAACGCGAACAGCTAACCTACAATTTTCTCGATGGCGAATGGACGGACGCAGGAACATTTGAGTCGCTCCACCATGCCAGTCGGCTCTTACTCCAATCCGAAGGTCAAAAAACGCCTTCTGCCCTGGTTTCATCCGAACAACTCAAAGACATGATTAATTCCTTTGAAGAAAAGATCAATGAATTAAAAAAACATCTTAATTAAATCAATAGCCCACATGGTAAAAAAAGCAAATCACAAAAATCCCCAATTTTCTGTTGTCGTACCTGTTTATAATAGTCAGGATTCCCTTCTGCTTCTTCACCAAAGACTAGAAAAAACATTCGCCTCACTTCATGCCACCTGGGAATTAATTCTTACAAATGATTGCAGCAAAGACAAAAGTTGGCACATTATGCAAGAGCTAGCCTCCAAGGATAAAAGAGTTATTGCAATCAATTTGTTAAACAACTTTGGTCAACATAATGCCATTATGTGTGGGCTACATCATGCCCAAGGTCAGTACGTTGTGACAATGGACGATGATCTGCAACATCCTCCTGAGGAAATCATAAAGTTATACCATACAATCAAAACGGGGGATTACCGTGTGGTCTATGGCCAATATCAGCAGAAAAATCATGGCTGGTTTCGCGACCTATGCTCCAAAGCAGTTAACAAAGTCCTCTCCAAAGTTACCGGAAGCGGTTACAATGTTACCTCATTTCGCATACTCCACAAAGATGTTGTAACACAAATTCTCCAGTCTACCCAATACTATGTCATGGTTGACGTTTTAATTAAAGATAGTGTTCATAGTACGTATGTGGGCCACTGCGTTGTTGAGCATCATCATCGAACTATCGGAAAATCAAACTACTCATTCAAGAAATTATTTTGGTACGCCCTTAACATGATCTTTAATTATACCACCTGGCCACTGCGCCTAGCGAGTATCTTAGGGCTTGTTTTTTCCCTTCTAAGCTTCATTAGTGGTTTTTTTTACTTTATTTATTACTTGTTTGTTGGTGTTGGTGTCAGTGGATGGACTTCACTAATATTATCAGTTACCTTCTTCTCCGGTCTCATTTTATTTGTCCTAGGAATAATGGGAGAATATTTGGGAAGAGTCTTCCTCAATGTCAGTAATAAACCACAATTTGTAATTAAAGAAATAGTAACGAAAAGTGAAAGGATACGGAATCGCTCGCATTTGGATAAAAAAATATTATCTTGAGAGGACTTTGGATAAAAAAATACGAACATCAAAATCCAACCCCATACAGAAATTTGAAACGGTGACCCACTATGAAAACAATACTCCAACCATATTCGGAATTCAAAGAGCAAATTGTCGGTATAAAAGATCTTTCCCCCATAGAAGAGATCCAACTAGAACAACTCTGGGAGTGCCTCTATGCACAAAATCAATTTCCCCATGCTAAAACCATTGAATCAATTCTCCATTGGCTTGATGAAAAAAGAAAAGCCTATAATTTTAAAACGCATGTAATTGGAATCAATGAACTTGACAAGTGGAATGTTGATCCTGCCACAGGAATAATTTCCCACGAAACTGGAAAATTCTTTCGTATTATCGGAGTAAAAATTGATGGTGCCAAAGGTCGTGAGGTTCTCAGCTGGACCCAGCCCATGGTTCACCAGCAGGAATGCGGCATATTGGGTATAATTTGTAAAAAATTTAATGGTATCCGCCATTACCTTCTCTATGCCAAATACGAACCAGGCAATACCGATGTTCTTCAACTCTCACCCACCCTTCAAGCGACAGCTAGTAACCTTAGTCGTGCTCATGGTGGAAAGAAACCGCTTTTTGCCGAATACTTTGAAGAAGGCAGTCCATGTCGTGTTTTAACGAGTGTTGTAGGTGTTGAAGATGGAGGTAGGTTTTATATGAAAACAAACCGCAATATACTCATTGAAATTGATGATGATCTTGTAATTCCTGACGATTTTATTTGGGTAACACTACCTCAATTCAAAGAGCTGCTGAAAAAAGATAATATCGTTAACTCCCTTGCTCGTGGTGTCATGGGGAGTTGGTAGGTCTCTTGTGGAACGTGTTAACTTTGATCAATTCGCAGAAGAGTATGATCAGATTCACAATCAATCTATTACCCTTGCAGGCGAGGAAAGTGCTTTTTTTACAGAACTTAAAATAAGACTACTCGCAGACTATTTTCGAAATAACACGCCTCGGCATGTTCTCGACTATGGTTGTGGTACAGGTCGTGCTGCAACATTTCTTCATCGATATTTCCCCAATATTAAATACACTGGTTGCGATCTTTCTGAGCAAAGTATTCATCAAGCCCAACTGCAAAATTCTCATGACTCATTTTTTATTGTCGGAAAAGAGCCCCTTACTCTCCTTACTCAAAGATATGATCTTATTATCGCAGCCGTCGTTTTCCATCACATTCCCCTAACTGAACGCCACGCCACGTTGGAAAACCTTCATGCCTCATTAAGCGAAGGTGGATATCTCGTTCTCTTTGAACATAATCCTCACAATCCTCTAACGCGCAAAGTTGTCCGCGATTGTCCATTTGATAAGGACGCAGTGCTTCTTACACCTCGGCATGCTAAAACACTCCTGCAAAACGCCGGATTTACCATCGAACAACTACAATATTACTTTTTTTATCCAAAGTTCCTATCTTTTATGCGTCCAACAGAGAAAATTCTCCGTAAAATTCCCCTCGGGGCTCAATACATGCTTGTCGCAAAAAAAGAACAAAGTAATAAAAATAAATAATGATAATCTCTTCAGATAACGACCCATGACCCCGCAACAAGAAAAAGT
>CAYIEX010000099.1:0-5656 GCA_964362485.1 uncultured Methanosarcinales archaeon
CTCCCACAAATTCTGTATGTATTTGCTTTCCATAGATTCTTTTAGCAATATGCATGATTCTTGGTCCATGGTATTCACTACTTACTTCAATTACATGCTTTAATTTTTGAGGCCTCAGAATCTGACCATAACCGAAAAGAACTTCGCCAATCGTATCAACAGAAAAACGCTGTGTCCATATTTTCTGCTGCTCCACCCCCTGTTCAAGAGCATACTTGCGCATCACATCAGCATGAACTTCTTTACTATTCCTTGAAATGTATCCTTGTGCTATCCCCTCGCTTTTTATAATCCCCGGACCGCCATTCATTAACACATATGGCGCGATTCCTCGCGCCAGCAACTCTAAACCTTTGTCTAATCGTCTAGCACTTTCCTCATCCAAACTGTAATTAGGAGTCAAGTACCCTGAATGAATGATAATAATATCAGCCATAGCACTACTCTTTTCTCTTATTTTATGTTTCTTTCTATATTTTTCCCAAGAAAAGAGTTGTCAGTTTTTGGATAATATTGTTATTGCTAAGTGATAATTAATAACAATCTTTATAAACGGATGTCGTAGAATAACTGTATGGTAACACAAAATCAGCAATTATGCATTGATCGAACCAAAGAAAATCTTCGTATCTATGCTGTTAAACAAATGAGTCTCCATGCGCCAGGTATTGGCGGTGCTGTTCTTCCGAGAGCCGGTGAAAAATTTCGAGTTTATAATCCACAACAAATTAGTATGGTAGAAGTAGTTGCTCCTTCTCTTAGTTCAAGTTTGGAAACGATAATGGAAGCAAGGCAACCCGCAGCAAAAACATTGGTCAATAACTTCATGCCTGCAATGCAACACTTTGATGCAAGTGATGATGGAACAATCACTCTCAATCTCTTTCGCAGTAATTTTAGAGAATGGAAGGGTTCGCTTCCTTGGGCTGATCAGTATGATAGCCATCTTGAAAAATCACTCATGCGTACACCATTCAATACCGCTGCAATCCCTGTGAGTAGCGATGGGTATTTCATTACACCCCAGCGTGTTCAGGGCAGGGCTTCACACGCTGGAACACTCTGTCTTCTCAACGGCATGCGTTATGATAGGGATCTTCCAGGCCAAGCCGAGCGTTGCTTTGAAGATGCTGTACGCGATGGCACAGGATTTGATTTACAAGATCAAGATCGCCGCTGCGTACAATTACAACTCAATGTTCCTTACGACAAAATTAAATTACCCCAAATGACAGGGATTGTTAGTAGTGAGCCCGCTATCCAAGACTATGGGTATCATATAGCTTATATCGCTCAAATAGATCTAACTGCAAAAGAAATAGTCGATGCAGCTAATGAAGTTTATGGTGATATTGGGCCTCAAGACAAAGGCCGTTATGTTCGTGTAGAGTTTGATAAGCATGTGCATCCATTCGAGCCGGACTATCTAGCTAAATTCTCCCGTGATTGTATCGACACCATGGCTATGACTATGCAACCTATTCTCTGGCTTGCTGGCGCAAATGTCTTTGGCGAAGAGTGGACAAAAAAGATAAACTTTGTCACACGACGGTAATTGCCCACCCAAATCTTTATATCTTTCTTCCAATTTTCATCATTTAATGTTCTATCAAAAATCCCATGATGACTACCTTCTCCGTTTAGAACTAGGTGAGGATGTTCATGATATTCTCCATCGGTTTGCCGAAAAAGAACTGATTACTACCGCTACGCTCACCGGCCTTGGCGCCATGAACTATGCAAAAATTGCTCATTATCCTCTTTCCGAAAAACGCTATAATGCTCAAGAATTTACAGGTGAGTTTGAAGTAGCAAATCTCATGGGAAATATCTCCCGAGTCGGTGGGAAACCTTTCGCTCATATCCACGTAACTCTTGGACGTGCTGATTACAGCCTCTTTGGTGGCCACCTCATGCAAGGTACTGTTAGTCCCACGTTAGAAATACACCTTCACCGTTTTCCATTTGATACACGGCGACTTCCCGACGAAGAAACAGGCCTGAAGTTGTTAGAATTAAAGTGTCAATTTAAATAATTTTTAAATACTTACTTCTTCTCCCAGCTTTTCTCTTTCACCATCTCCATCATCCATGTCGTAACATCAATCATTGAAGATAACATCTTTTCCTTACGCCCGTTCCACAGGGATGCTGACGATTTATCTTTCATAATGGCTGCCCCTTCACGCAACCCTTCTTTTTCATCGTGAGCCCACATTACAAGCCCAAATTTATCCGCCAGTTCGTTAATATACCCCCGTGGTGAATTCGAAACATAGACGGACGGCACTCCGAGTAACGCCGCTTCTGTTGCCATTGTGGGGCTCTCGCCAATATAGAGCGAGCTAAACGCCATGACATCAAAGATATCTTTATACTCAATTTTTAACTCTTTGTCTTTCAGCTCCGGTGGTGCTCCTCCTTCCGCACTGACATACACGGGCCCATATTTTTCAAGTTCGCGAACAAATGCAAATTTGTCTGTAACCCCCTCGCACCCTTTATCATGATTGTATTTCCAGGACACAAATCGAACTAAAATGAATCCTTCGGGAAGTCCATACTTTTCAAGCACGGCCTTATTTGGTGTAAACCATCGTGGATGAAGATAAGCCAGCTTTTGATATCCCTCATACTTCTCATGCCGCCCACGCACTTTCCCTTCATACGAAGTTGGTGTAAACACAACTGTTGCCAGTGGATAGGTCACTGCATTTACCAGCTTCGCAACTTCCGTATCCCAATATACCAGAGCCGGAACACCAAGCATTCGCCCGGCAATGGCAATAGTTGTTCCATGTTCTCCCATCAATACATCCGGTTTAAATGACTTAGCCAGGCGATAAAAAGCAGAAGTACGGGCAATCAACTCACGTCCCATGCCAAAAAGTCCGGTTCGTGCATCACTAATTTTTGTGTACGGGATTTTATATTCATCAAGTAAGTTTAGGGTAATATCTTTCGATCTTGTGGTAACTAAAATATCATGTCCTTCCCGCTGCATTTCCCAAATAAAGTACTTAAAAAAATGTACGTGGGCAGGATGCAAAATATCAATCATTATGCGCATAGAATAGTTTTTCTGGTTTACTTTTTAAGTCTTTTTAATCAAGAATCTTGTAAACGTTCTTACGATGGCCAATCATAGTAATATGGATTACTTTCTCTGATTCCCTAATTTCAGCAATAACTCTATAGAGAACTTTGAAAAATAGTAAATTGGGTGTTATTTGATTTATTATTTGCCAAATTTACAACTATTTCAAAGTCTCTTAGATAAGTTTGCCTAAAAAATATCAATTATGCAAACTTCTCTATAATCACCCACTCGTAACTTATAATCTTCCCTCCCTACTAATCGCTCAAAGAAGTGGAATGGGTTTTCCTTTGTTGAACCAATTTTTTTAAAAATTCTACTCCGAACCTCAATCGGAAGTGTTCCTAGAAAGTCTAGTGCTTCTTCGTCGAAACGGACTTCAAACATTTACAACCCCAATCTTTTACGTGCTTCCTCTTCTGTTACAAACTTTCCTTTTCTCAGTCTTTCTCTCGCTTTTTCTATAGCTTCCACGGTTTCTTTGCTTAATTCAGGATTTTTGTTACAATTCTTGGCTATAAACATAATTTTACGCAACACTTCATCATAGCTCTCATTCTTGTATTCCCGAAATGTATCGAGCTCGGATTTTGTTTCATCATAAATTTTTATAGTGGTGGTATCTGTGCCCATGTCTACTTTGGTAGACCAAAGTATATTTAAATCTTTGCACCATAACCTTTTAAAACAGTAAACCTCTTGTAACCACATGCTTTCTCCTTTAGACCTCTCCCTTGACCTGGGTCGCTATCTTGCGCTGTTTCAATCCCAAGAAACGGGAGCCCTTCTCGATCCTGATGAACAACATTGTATAGAGAACAGCTATGGGAACGCATTCTATGCTTTACTGTGTACCAAACTCTACCAAATAAGAGCGAAAGATCACTGGAAGGACAAAGCTCTGCGTGCTTTTCACGCAGAAATGCAGCTCGCCAAGAAACACCACCACATCGAAGGGATTTATCGTTGGGAATTCAAAAACTATGCTATTCTGCAAATGTACCAACTTCTCAAAAAAGAACTCACCCATGAACAAAAAGTTGAATTCGAACACTATATCCACCACACTAAGAATCTCTGTTCCTACCAAACCAATTACGCCATGATGCGGGCATTCAATTCCCGCCTACGTTATCATCTTTTCGAGCGAACTAAAGATAAAATCAGGGCAAAAGTTGAATTGGCTCTGGTCCTCTCCCGCCAGGATCAGGACGGATTCTTTTGGGACGACACAAATCACAATTCACTGCAATATCACGCCTATGTTCTTTCCCTTTTGGCGCAATACTATCCCTTAGATCCGCAGCAAAGAGTAAAAGAAGCATTCCTTAAAGGAGTCAATTTCCTTCTTCCGTTTATTGACCAAAGCGGCGACTTTAATTATTTTGGGCGCGGCCAGCGTCAAGTCTTTGGCTATACCAGTTTTTATCATGCTCTTCTCTCGGCTTATCACCTCACTGGTAATACCTATTATCAAAAAGCTGCAGAACAGATTGCCACGTTCTTCTTTCCTATCCTAGAACATAAACAAATCGTTGCCTCTCCTAACCAGGAACAGAAAGTGGGGTGGTATCCTTATAACAATAGGGGAGATTACCTTAGTTTTGCCGGTTATTACCTTCTGCTTGGATCCATAATTGATTCACAAACGCAGCCCGCGACATCGAGCACCATTTTTGAAAACGATAGACCCTATAACCATCATTATCCCTCATTAAATCTTTTTCTCTTACGTGAAAAGAATTTCTTAATTTGTCTTGGTGGAACTCCTGGCAATCACGCTGAACTTCCTTTTATTCTTCACACCTATCCCTCAATATTTGGAACAAGCGGTGGTCCAGCACACGCAGCCCATTCTAATCCTGAAGAACACTATACCAATGTTCCCGCAAATAATGGAACTATTACATTTCAAATCGACAAAAACAATCTTGAAGCTATTCATGTGAGCCAAAATCATAGTGTTTCCTATCATTGTAAATTTGTTGATGCAATTCATATTGATATCACAATCACACCTAAAACCGGCATAACCGCTCCCCTCTTTCATTGTCTTACCAGTGACATTAAAAAAATAAAGACCGATCTCTCCTTATTTCATAAAAAGAATGTTGCCAGCCTTGATGGCAATCTCGCGATTTACGAAACAAACCCTCAATCCATCGATGCGCCAACTCGCTTCTCTATCTCTTTTGGACATCTTAAAGAACACCATGCTCTCAAGAAAATAAACACAACATCTCCCACTCGTACGTTTCACCGCATTTTACGCTATCCCTACTTTGGAACGATTCTTACTGGTAAAGCACTTCGCGATCCTACAGATGCATACCTCATGCTACGCTATGCAAAAGAACGTGAGAAATATTATCAGAAATAGATTTCATTTGGATCCACGATTCACAAAGGATAGTATCAACATCTTCAAGTCAACCTTTCGTAGAGTCAATCAGCACAATAATTAAATAGATGTAAATGCATTCTTCTAAGGTATGGAACGCTATAATCTTCTATTTCTAGAAAACGATAATACAATAGAATATCAAGTTCTTAAAACAG
>CAYIEX010000100.1:0-5629 GCA_964362485.1 uncultured Methanosarcinales archaeon
CGACTGCAAGGGAAAAGGGTTATGATGCTAAAATTTTAAGTGAGGTGGATGCTTTCAATGAACGACAAAAAGAAATCTTTGTACCCACTGTTGCGGATACTTTAAAAAAAAGTGGCGGGCATGTGGTGACTTGTTGGGGTCTTAGCTTTAAACCAAAGACGAGTGATTTACGTGGAGCTCCATCACTTTCCATTATCCCCCGACTGCTTGGTTTAGGATATCAAGTTAGAGTGTATGATCCGGTTGCAGTTGATGAGGCACGCAGTATCTTTGGTAATTCATTAGTGTATTGTAATTCTCTTGAAGAATCAGTCAAAGGAAGTAGTGCAATTCTATTACTAACGGAGTGGGATGAGTTTCGCAATCTTAATTTGAGTGAAATGGGTGTTTATATGCGTGATAAAGTACTTCTCGATGGTAGAAATGTTTATGAACCTACGGATGTACGAAAATTAGGATTTGAATATCATGGAGTGGGAAGACAATGAAATTAAAAGTGTGTGTTGTGGGTCTTGGTTATGTTGGTTTACCGCTTGCGTGTCTAGCGTCACGTATTCATGATGTTATTGGTCTTGATATTGATTCAGGTAAAGTTGATCTTATCAATCGAAAAGAGAGTCCAATTAGTGAAGAATTTACGAGCGATCTAGTACGGCATTCTAATTTGAATGCGAGCACCGACTTTGATTGTGTTCGAGAAGCTGATATTATTGTGGTTTGTGTTCCAACACCGGTTGATCATAAGCAACTTCCTGATTTAGCTCCTCTCGTTGGCGCGACGCGCTCGGTTGCAAAACATATGCGCTCTGGACAACTTTTAATTATTGAGTCCACTATTCATCCGGGAACATGTGAGGAGGTGGTTATACCTCTCGTTGAATCAGAAACATCACTTAAAGTTCATCGTGACTTTGATGTCGTACATTGCCCGGAGAGAATTGATCCTGGAAATTCAAAGTGGACACTTCGTAATATCCCTCGTGTTATTGGTTCTGGACGTCCTGATGCATCAAAGCGTGCTTATGATTTTTACACGTCGTTTATTGATGCCCCGTTTACGATTTTAAATTCGCTTAAAGCAGCGGAAGCGACTAAGATTATGGAGAATACGTTTCGTGATGTTAATATAGCGTTTATCAATGAGATGGCAATGAGTTTTGATATTTTAGGAATTGATATAATGGAAGTAATAAGGGGGGCGGCAACGAAGCCATTTGCTTTCATGCCTCATTATCCTGGTCCTGGCGTTGGTGGGCATTGTATCCCTGTTGATCCGTACTATCTCATTGAGAAGGCGAAGACGAGCGGTTTTAGTCATCGTTTTTTGAGTTTGGCTCGTGAAATTAACAATGGTATGCCTGATTATGTATTTAGGCTTGTGCAAAATGAGCTTAATGAGCTAGGTTTGCCGCTTAAGGGAACACGCATTGGGATACTCGGGTATGCGTATAAGAAAAATATTGGGGATGCCCGTGAAACTCCCGCTCATCGCTTGATTCATTTGCTACATGAGAAAGGTGCAATTGTTCATATTTATGATCCATTTGTTCCTGGTTCGTCAACGCATTCATCTCTTACGAGCGTGTTTGCGCAAAGTGATGCTGTTATTGTTATAACGGATCACGATGAGTTCACGAAGATGGATTATTCGCTCATGAAGACTTCAGGAGTTCGCCTTGTTATTGATCCGCGCAACGTACTTTCTGAGGCTTCGATTAAGTCTCTTGGGATTCATTATCGCGGCCTTGGCCGTGGGAATCATTATCTAAAAACAGTTAAAGTAGAAAATCCTGATGCACATTAGGGATCTGTCTTTGGAGCAAGGAATATTTAATGAGACGCAACAATTATAAACCTTTGATTCTTCTTTTTTGTGATGCAGAAACGGTCCGTATTTGAGATAGGGGTGGAAGCATTCTTATGGAAATTTAGGCTCATTGTATTTATTGTTGTGATTGCACTTATTGTTGCTTCGCTTTTTGCTTTTTATCTTGGACTACACTCAATGTATGAGGCGTATCATGCAATTGTAGCTGGATCTGTTTCTGGTATTGTGTTAGTTCTTATTATTTCAGCACTTGATGAGTTCTTATTGGGGATTGTTCTCGTTATTTTTAGTTTGGGTATTTATGAGCTTTTTATATCTAAAATTGAACAATTAGATGGGGATGAGATAGGTCAAAAATGGCTTAAATTTTCATCTATTGAGGATTTGAAAACAGTTTTAACAAAAGTATTAATTATTATTTTAATGGTATATTTCTTTAAGAGTGTTGTTGTTATGAAATTTGATTCGCCTTTATCTATATTATATCTTGGCGGAGGAATTCTGCTCATTGCTGTGGCTCAGTATTTGTCGCATTTACAAAAAGAGAAGGGCAAGGATGAAAAAGGAAGAGAGTCTGCCAGATAGTTTTGTTCATTTTTTTTTACTCTTTTGTCAAGTCTAAAGAGAACATTGAGTTGTCCTCTTTCAAAAGCTTCTAAAGGCTTAAATAATCTATCTCATTCTTTGCTCTTATGGGTCATGTAGTCGAACTGAAAGGAATTGTTAAGACGTTTGGTTCGAAGGTAATTCTACGTGATGTTTCGCTTTCGCTTATGCCAGGCGAAATAGTGGGTTTGCTTGGTAGGTCTGGGTCGGGCAAATCAACTTTGATTAAGATTCTGGTTGGTTATTATCATGCTGATGCTGGTCGAATACTCTTTAATGGGATGGATGTTACAGATAATTATAAGGAAGTGCGACATTTTGTGGGTTATACTACTCAAGATAATTCGTTTTATGAGAAGCTCACGGTTGAAGAAAATATGAAGTATTATGCACTTCTATATGGTGTGGAATCTAAGCTGCAGGCACGAATTGATCAATTATTGCGTGCAGTTGGATTAATTGAACATGCGCAAACTCTTGCGGGGAGTATTTCTGGGGGAATGAAACGACGCCTTGATTTTGCAATCTCACTTCTTCATTCTCCAAAACTCGTGGTATTGGATGAACCAACGACGGGACTTGATCCATTTTTAGTTGAAACGTTTTGGAAAACGGTAACTGATATTGTTCGAGAGGAAAAGATTACGGTTCTTGTAAGCTCTCATCATTTGCATGAAATCCAGGCCCATTGTTCGCGTGTATTGTTTATGAAAGAGGGTCGGCTTGGTGAACCTGTTATTGTACGTCGTGGAATAAAATTGGAGGAGTTATTTAATACTCACACATGAGACTGATAATCAATGAGCTTGTCAAGAATTTGCGATTGATCGTGCGTAATTGGAGCTCTCTTGCACTTTTGATTATTGCTCCTTTGGCGCTGATTTTACTGGTGGGGTATTCTTTTAGCGGGAATGGACTGCATGATATTGAGCTGGGTGTTGTTGCGGATGATTCTATTGATACACATGAATTTGCTCAGAATGTGAGTGGATTTGCGAAAATTGTGGAATTTGATGCCATTGATCCGTGTTTGGAGTCGATGAGAGAAGGTGTGATTCATGTCTGTTTGGAGATTCGTGGTCAGTTTGACGACTCGCAAGGTGCGCCTTCTGGTGACATTTCATTTTATTATGATAATACACGTAAGAAAACGAGTCTTCTTGTTTTGAATGCGGTGCGTGAGTATTTTGGAATTACATCTGAGAAAATTAGTTTGATTTCTACGCAGAAAGTAATTGACAGTATGCAGGATTTATTGTTTTATTTGTCGGATAGGGTTGAGGATCTGATGAAAATTGAAGAGCAAGCAGTTACTATGCGTGCCGACTTGGTGTTACGCGAGCAGAAACTTCTTGAGTTTCAAGGTAAATTTCAACCTCGCTATGAGCGGATTAAAGAATTACAAGGACGAGTACATAACACTACAAATGTGACTATTAATCAGACGCAAGAGAGTACTCGGATTATTCGTGATGCACGCGAAGTGCTTGCTGATGTTGCGGCTAATTCTAATGACAGTTCTTTTAATAAATCGATTTCGCTTCTTGATTATTACATATTTTCACTTGAACAGAGGCAAGATGAACAGGGGATTGATGCGCGTAATTTAACTACGACATTGGATCAGACTGTGGCGGAGTTAGATTCATTTAATGTGCTGTTAGAGGAGGAGATTACAAGGACGAGAGAATCAATCGCTTTATTGGATACGAGTGTTGCGGAACTTACGCGGACACGAAAGGAAGCTGAGGTTCGGTTTAGTAGTCTTGGAGGAATTGATCCGGAGTTGGCGAGTAAACTCGTGAATCCTATTCACCAGCAATTTGATGAACTTCTTGCGGATATTAAAGAAATCCAACTTGCGTTTCCACCGCTTCTGGTGATGGTTATCATTTTTATTAGTTTACTGTTTTCAACCGTTCTGACTATGCTTGAATTGCACAATAAGGCGTATACCCGTAATATTCTTGCTCCCGTGCATTATTTGTTGTATACTGGCGGTTTATTGCTAACAACATCTCTATTGATTTTATTGCAAATTGGTGTGCTCCTGCTTGTGGCGCAATTTGTGTTTGGTTTATCCATAGGGTCACACTTCGTTGCAGTTGGTTTTATTAGCGTTCTTTTGATGCTGCTCTTCAGTATTTTAGGGATGATTATTGCGTATCGTGTTGAGACAATTCAAACAGCGACGTTACTGTCTACTTTTATTGCATTAGGATTCTTTTTACTCAGTGACGCACTTAATGCACTTGAGGCCATGCCGGAATTTGCGGCAGGTATTGCGCAATTTAACCCGCTTGTTTTAGCGACATCGGCTCTACGGAAGATTTTATTTTTTGATTTGGGGCTCGGGTCGTATTTGGTTGAGATTCTGATCTTAGTATTATATTTGCTTGTCGCAACTGCGGTGTTGCTGTTCATTGCTCGAAAAAGAAATCAGAAGAGGTTGTAGGATGGTTGTTGATACGTATCTCTTTGATTTTGATGGAACACTTGTTGATACGGCGATTTATGGTATGATGTATGAGGCGATTATTGAGCGATTAAAGCAGAAAGGAAAAATTGTCAATGTTGATTCTGCTGCTCAGGCTCTTGGTATTAGTAAAGGAAAACATGGTCGCTATGATTCTGGTGACTTATGTAAAGCACTTGGAATGGTTGATGATTATTATGATGTGCTTAGTGAACATATTAAAGTAATTCCTGTTTTGCATGAGGACGCGCGTTTTGTGCTAAAGGAGTTAAAGAAACGGGGTAAAGTGGTTGGTGTTGTTTCAAACAGTATGCAGCGCACAATTAGATTGTACTTGGATAAGTATGGGATTAGCCAGTATGTGGATTTTATTTATTCTGCTGGTGATGCGGGGTGTAAGAAGTCAAGTCTGGAATTTTGGAAAAGGCTTATTGCGGTGAGGAAGTTGGATCCGGTACGGTGTGTGATGGTGGGGGATACAAAGATCGATGACGGAGAAGTACCTGCGAAGTTTGGGTTTAAGACGTTTTTATTGGAAGATAAACAAAGTTTGAAAAAAGTGCTTGCAATTACTTAATTTGATACGTTGCAACTACTTTTCCATCACGGAGTTTTTCGATTTTTGAGGTTGGTTCTGTTTCTTTATAATCACACGGTATCCAGATGGATGGTTTGGAGTGGGCGTAAATGTCATCATCACGAGCCCAGTTGGGAAAATC
>CAYIEX010000101.1:0-5620 GCA_964362485.1 uncultured Methanosarcinales archaeon
ACATTGACAAATATCTTATTGGTACGTTTGTTGTCAATCCGCCAAAGCCAGTAGAAGGTGTGTTTAAACTTGCAGCCTATCAAGACAAAGAAGGTGAGTGGCATTATAAAGGGAAACTCTCCGCAGACTTGGGTAAAGCAACCCTTCCGGGCATAAAACAAATTTACCGGGTAACTGGACCCGACGGATTGTATCAACGTGACATCATTGCATTTCAAGGAGAAGACCTTAGCTCCTATCTCAACAGGAGCGACTCAATCCGGGAGTTATTAATACCCATCATTAAGGATGGAAAACAAGTGTATGATTTCCCAACAATTAATCAAATTACACAGTATAGAGAAGAACAGTTCCAACGATTTAAAGATGTGAATTCATATGAAGTGATCATTTCACAAAAAGTAAGAGCAGCACAACTCAAAATCATGCAAGAGCATGGTTTCAGCCAGGTTTAGACTCAAATTAAACCAAGATAGCTCAGTTGAAATTAACCCCTCCGTTTCACAACATTTATATATTAGTGTTACTTTTACACTAACAGGGGAAAGACAAACCCAGTAAGTAACCATAAACCGTGATCAACAATGATAACAACTAGAAATCTCAAAACAATAGGCACTATCCGAGGAGTGCTCGGCGAAGACCACATTTATATCAACAATGTTTACGAGGGGAATACCCAACTAGAACATGTTAAACTTAATTGTACACTTCGTGTACATAATACCATTAACGATTAGTTATAGGAGGATACAATGAACCACAAAAACACAATCGGCTGGAATGTCGATACCCAATATGATTTTATGCGCAACGACACCACCCATCAAGGAGCGTTATACATTCCTAAAGCGGAGCTAATTGAACCAGCTCTTGCATTAACTACTAATACCTTACGCAGCTTTGGTTATCGAATAATTCACACCAAAGATGATCATGATGAAAAATCACCTGAGCTCTCAGATAACCCCAATTACCAAACAACTTTTCCCCCGCATTGCATGAATGGAACAAAAGGAGCCGAATTCATCGAGGTAACAAGACCAATTAATCCTTTAATTATTGATTGGCGTGGGACAGCGCCACACCGGATCAGTATCCAGAATGCGCAAGAGTTAGTTCTCTACAAAGATCATTTCGACATCTTTCAAGGTAACCCTCACACGCAAAAAGTATTGAACGTGTTGGAACCAACAACAGTTTTTGTCTATGGTGTAGCAACAAATGTATGTGTTAATTATGCTGTCTTAGGCCTTAAAGACAAAGGTATACGAGGTATCGAAGTGTATGTTGTTGAAGACGCCATAAAAGAATTGCCAAATCTGCCTTTACCATTCAAAGAATGGAAACGGCGGGGAATTAAATTCACAACTTCAACTGAACTGGAAAAATTACTACGAAAGTAAAATAAGAGAGTACAATAAAAGTCACCAAGGAGGGTCATATCATGAAAGTCCATTATCAGAGTCAAACCGTAATTAACCAGGCCTACACAACTCACGTACTAAGAACCTATGAAATCGAAGCACCACAAGTAACACTTGGCCTCATCATCAATGAAACATATCGTCTTAATCCACCTCCATCACTCAATACAGACTTAAAAAATAAACCAAATAACCCCATTGATTACAAACCAGAACAAGAACAAAGAGTCGCCTAGGTGAAACCATGAAAATTGCCCTTGCCCAAATGGAAGTGAAACCTGCTCAGCCAGAAAAAAATCTAGAAACCATGCTTGAAATGATAGAGCAAGCAAAGAAACAAAAAGTTGATGTTGTTGCGTTTCCTGAGATGTGTCTTGGGGGATATCTTATTGGAGATAAATTCCTCGATGATGATTTTTGTGCTGACCTTATGGAGTACAACGAGGATCTCGCTAAAGCAAGCGTAGGGATCACCATTATCTATGGAAATATTTATGTTGACAAAAACATCAACACACGCTGGGAAGACAACGCAATTCATCCCAATAAGGATGGCAGAACCCGTAAATATAATGCAGCATACATCTATCACAACGGTAAACCAGTCGAGCGAGCAAATAACAATAATATCCTTCCACAGGGGGTACAGCCTAAAACGCTTTTGCCAAATTACAGGTTTTTTGATGATGAGCGCTACTTTTTTTCAGCTAAAGACATTGCAACTGATGCAGGTGTAGATCTAAACGCGCTCATGCAGCCATTTCTAATTAAAGTAGGAGATAAAAGAATTCCCATCAGTATCAATCTTTGTGAAGATATGTGGTGTGAAGATTACCGCCTAAATAGGAAATCACAAAACATTGCTCAATACCATATCCAAAACGGAGCACAGGCCATTATTAACATTTCAGCGTCACCTTGGACCTATGGTAAGCATCATGCCCGCGATAGACGTGTCCAATTCCTCGCCAAGAATTGCTCTCCGTTTGTACCCTATTTTTACATCAACTGTGTAGGAGCACAAAATAATGGAAAGAATATTATTACATTCGATGGCGGATCAACAATTTATAATAATGATGGTCTTCCGGTAAAAACCATTACCGAATCATACACCCAGGACCTTCTAGTTATTGATTTAGAAGAAGTAAATGGCGCCCCCATTACTACCCGCACCGAAAAGAAAAAAATTGCTCAAAAATACGACGCAATGATTCGCGGTTTACGTCATCTTCCTGACATGATTGGAACAGATACATATCCCCTCGTTGTTAATGGAATGAGTGGAGGCGTCGATAGTGATGTTAGCTCAGCTTTACTTGTAGATGCATTTGGGATTGGCCATGTTCTTGGACTCAATTTGCCAACCGAGTATAATAGCGAACAAACAAAACAATCAGCCGCCTATACCGCAAGCAAACTAGGTATCAAAATCCTCACCGTACCAATTAGTACTATCGTTAATGCTAACCAAGAAACCCTTCAGGAGTACGTATTTAATAAATTGGGAATCAAACTTCACTCTAACGCCAAAGATGTAACAGATCAGAACATCCAAGCAAAAATCAGGGGAACCAACATTCTATCTAACGTTGCGGGAGCATATCATGCACTTTTTATCAACAATGGTAATAAATTGGAAACAGCACTTGGCTACGCTACTTTGTATGGTGATGTAGGTGGTGCCATTGCAGTGTTAGGTGATTTAACAAAAACTGAGGTCTTTGAAATGGCTCGCTATATTAACAATGAAGTACATCATGACGAGATAATCCCCTGGACTTTGATACCTGATGAACTTTTCCGCTTTGATAACGGAAAAATAGCACCAAGTGCTGAACTGAAAGAAAAACAAATCGATCCCATGCGCTTTGGGTATCATGATGCACTCCTCGAAGCATTGACCAACTATAATAAAACTTCACCAGAACAAATCCTTCGCTGGTACAAGGAAGGAACACTTGCGGAAAATCTTGATATCTCAAATGAACTTCTTGAACGTTGGGATATAACCACTCCCAGCACATTCATTGCTGACTTAGACTGGTTCAGAAATCAACACAATGGCAACGTCTTCAAGCGAGTTCAGGCTCCTCCCATCATTATTCTCAGCAAGTCAGCCTATGGTTATGACATTCGAGAAAGCATTATCCCAACACAAGAAACCCGGGCCTACACGCGGATGAAAGCTGAGATCTTGCAAATGGATCGATATTATCCTAAAGCAGAACTAATCATTACGGCATAAAAATCATGCAAATCCATATCACAGAAAGATCACAGACAGACCAAAAACATACCACAGACAGATCACAGAAATAAAAAGATCACAAAAAAAGATCCGAAAAATAGCAATATAATTAGAAACGAGGTAAAAAATGACTAAACGTTATCCCACATTTGTAGACTATCTTAAAGCAGAGTACGCAGGACCGTTTTGTGCTACAGATATTGTAATACGCCATGATCCCGCGATACAAGATAAAGATATCACCATTCCCTGGGATTCATCTATCGTTCTTATCGAAAGAAAAAATTTCCCCTATGGCCCGGCTTGGCCAGGGGGTATGGGAGAGCACATGACCTTAGCCAAAAACGCAGTAAAAGAAGCAAAGGAAGAGACGAATCTTCTTGCAATCCTAGATAGTGTATATCAACCACTATGTGTCCTCTCAGAAATTGATCAAGATCCTCGTGCCCATATTGCTTCAATTACCTACACTGCTCAAGGCTATGGAGTACTCAAAGCAGGAGATGACGCTAAAAGAACCCACCTCGTCAGCCTAACAGCTCTTGAGAGTTTAGCCCAAGATGAACGCAACTGGGCCATGCCACATCATCAGAAAATTGCAATATTCTATCTAAACGAGGTGCAAAAATATGTCCACAACTAAGATGTTTCACACGGTGGGACTTGTCGCCAGACTTAAACCACTCCACAACGGCGCGCAATTGATGCTTGAATCAGCTTGCGAAAACGCAGAGCATGTCAAAATAGGAATCGGGTCATCAAATCGCTATGATCTTCGCAATCCTTTTACTGCTGAAGAATCTGCTGCTATGGTTCATGCTTGCTTGCGCCCAAAGTACACGAATTACGAAATTATGTATGTTCCAGATTTTGGCCATCTTGACCCAGCATATCATGATGGACAGCAGTGGCGCCGCTATATCAAAGAACATTTTGGCAAACTTGACGCATTCATTACCGGAAACGATTATGTGGCAAATCTTCTCAAAGGTGACTACCATGTTATCCTCCCTGCCTCCCTTATTCCTCGTGAAAATTGGACGAAAGTTAAGGCAACTCAAGTCCGTTACAAAATGGCAACTGGAGATAATTGGAAACCGCTCGTCCCTTCTGCAGTTGCACTATATCTTGAAGAACACCATCTCATTGATCGCTTCTGTCAAGAATTTGGGTTACAAACGATTGCTGCTGTAAATAATGCACGTGATGCAGCACGGGAAATATCAGCATGCGAAGAACAAAAGCACACGTGGGGTGACTAAAACGGCAACGCTGGGCAGTTATAAGAACCTAGAGGTTATTGGAGAAGGCGGATTTGGCCGAACCTATAAAGGAGAACATCTCAACCTCCCCGGCGTCTATGCCTGCCTTAAGCAGAACATTAACATTAACGATGAAGATGCCGCATTCCTTCAAAAAGAAGCCTCGCTCCTTTCCCAAATTAATCATTATTCTCTCCCTTCTTTTCGAGATTTTTTTCAAGCTCCAGATAAAAGCTACATGCTCGTCATGCAATTTATTGATGGAAAGAACTTGTACAGTGCAGTAGAAAAACATAAAGCAATTGAACCTGAAAGTATCGCTTGGATAACACAACGACTACTTAATGCTCTGCACTATTGCCATGCTGAGGGGATAATACATGGTGACATCAAACCACCCAACATCATCGTCCAGCCCGTTAAACACAACGCCTTCTTAGTTGATTTTGGTCTATCAAGTGTACGGCCTACCGCGAAGACAAAACCCAAAGGCTACACAGAAGTATTTGTCGCGCCAGAAACCCTTACTGGAAAACCCCCCATTCCCGAATCCGATCTTTATTCACTTGGTCTCACCATGATCTATGCTCTTGGTGGAAACCCATTCACTAAAACCATGCCAAGTCACGTTCCGCAGCCCTTACAAGAATTCTTCAAAAGTCTCGTCCAGCACGAACCAC
>CAYIEX010000102.1:0-1432 GCA_964362485.1 uncultured Methanosarcinales archaeon
CTTTTTGGATTGGACGTGCGCTGATGGCGAGAAAGCGTATGAAATTGAAGGAAAGAATGCTAAGGGTAAAACATCGACAGCAACAGTGTGTTGTGGGTACACAAACATGAAAGGATGTACAATAAGGTATGACTAGGAGGAAAAATGACAGAAGGAGGAATAACTATGGCACTGGAAACAATTATGAGCCGATCGAGTCGGCACATTACACTAGGAGCTACGCTTTTGAGTGCAGCACTCGTATTTAGCGGTTGTGATGGACGAAATGATACGCCCGAGCAAGGCTCTGAAAAAGATGGAGGAGCTACCGTAGTTCCTGCCTATCATGGTGGAAGTACAATTATTTACTCAAGACCAGGAATGACGTTTGTTCCTGATACGCCTGCAAATTACTATCATGGTAGTGCGGGAAAGAGTGGTGGATCCTCTGTTAAAGGGGCATCAACGACGGCACGAGGAGGTTTTGGTGGATCCTATCATGGGGCGAGTTCATAATGGAACGAAGCGTTGTTGTTCCACGTAAAAACTGGCAAAAGAAGGTTGAGTCCGTAGGGCTCACCTTCCACAGCCGGGACTCTCCTTATTGGACTGACGATGTATGCTATCGCTTTACGGGTGAGGAAGTAGACACGCTCGAACGCGCAGCAAATGAGATTCATGAACTATGTCGTGAGGCTGCAAGATACATCATTGAGAGAAATCTCTTTGAGACAATGCATATTGGTTCACGTGCGGCAGAACTCATTGGGGCATCATGGCAAAGAAATGAGAAAGCGCTGTATGGGCGTTTCGACTTCCTCTATGATGGCACAAGCCAACCGAAGATGATAGAGTACAATGCTGACACGCCCACAAGTTTATTGGAGGCTGCAGTAGTACAATGGTACTGGCTTAAAGATCAGCTTCCCGAGGCGGATCAGTTTAACTCAATTCATGAGGGACTCGTCGCACAATGGGGGAGAATGGGGATTACAGGAAGATTACATCTAAGCGCGCTAAGTGGAGTAGAAGAAGATGTAATGACTGTTGCTTATCTGCAGGATACTGCTGAGCGAGCAGGCATCCAAAGCACCTATCTTGACGTAGAGAAGATAGGATACAATCCATCTCGAGGGTTTGTCGATGAGAGAGAGCAGGAGATCTCAACTCTCTTTAAACTCTATCCTTGGGAGTGTATGGTGGATGAGCAGTTTGGTCAACATCTGACTACGAGCAACATGAGAATCATTGAGCCTGCCTGGAAGATGTTGTGGAGCAACAAAGCACTCCTTGCCGTGTTATGGGATATTGCACCGAACCACCCTAATCTCCTTGAAGCACACCTTGATGAACCCTCATCAGGCGAATGGGTTGAAAAACCAATCTTTGGACGCGAAGGACAGAATGTGAAGATCCGCACAAAGGCAGGAACGATGAGCAATGAGGGTACCTA
>CAYIEX010000102.1:1442-5474 GCA_964362485.1 uncultured Methanosarcinales archaeon
GTACCTATGGGGGTGATCCGATGATATTCCAAAGGTTCCATTATACTCGCGCATTTGATGGAAAACATCCCGTCCTTGGTGTTTGGATGATTGGTGAAGAATGTCGAGGGATGGGTATCCGTGAGTCGGACCGACTCATCACGGACAACAAAAGCAGGTTTGTTCCCCATTATTTTATTTGATTTTTTTATTTTTTATTGATTTGATAAGCTGTATGAATGGGAAGAGTGTTTATTAAAAATATAGAAAAGACAATGAGGATAAAAACATGGTTAAAACAATTTTTGATGATTTATTTGGTGAAGATTTAGAGGATTTTGATGGTCTGTTCAAAGGATTGAACGACCTATTTGGTAGTAGAAAAAAAGGTAAACCGCCTGAGACTGCACCACCGCCGAATAACGATGACAAACTAATTGAAGCTTTGGGCAAATGTCAAGCAGAGTATAAAGCTTCTCTTAGCCGAATTGTAGTGCAGACGGCAACACATGTAAAGCATGAAAATACGAATCAGCGTCTAGTAGATGCGTATGTACGCGCAGCAGTGTATACTGGTTTACGTGATCTGGGAAGAGAGGCATTGGATGCAGTAGTGCTACCGAATAAAGGCCAACAAGAGTTGCGGTCGTTATTTCATTATGAGCAAGGAAATATACCCTTAACTCTTGATTTGTTTGGAAAATTTGATGGAAAATATCAACAGGTTAGCTCGCGGTATGCGCATGCGAGTACTCTTTATGCGTCAGGAGCACGGGATATCTCCGCATTTGAGAGAATCTTGGGGGGACTTGACGAAAATACTGCACCTGCGGTTGCCATGATAGCGGTGATTCACTTCAATACAGAAAACTATGCCCATGCTGCGTTACATTTTGACCGCGTTTTGCACATGAAACCAAGTGATCGTACTATGCTGAATTTCATGACGGCACGAGCTTGGATCGAAGAGTCGAGAGCAGACGTTATTCGCGAATATGCGCCGCGGTTGTATGGCGAATTAAGGTATACCGGTTCGCTTGCGGAATTGGAAAGTGAATTGGGACGCAGAGAGATTCAATTTCCACGATTGAAGTTGAAGATGAACGTGGAGATGGTCGATTCGCTGCTGAAATAGGTTTTTTTATTTTTTACTTCAGATAGAGTTCACAAATATTTAAATAACAAAAATGATTAGCTGAGATAATGGGGGTCGATAGTTTAGATAACGGGAGTTTAACCAAAAAGTCTCCGTAGTAAAGGAGGGATACAGTAAATGAACATAAAGGACATACGCAATAAAAAAAAAGTACTCATTAAATTAAAAGAACATTATGGGGCCGACAGCAAAGAATACAAGAATGCGATTAAATGGGTTGAAACGCTGGAAGAAAAGAAATCTTTAAAAAAGAATGCAGAGTCTTTTTGGTTGAGCAAAGTTGGTCAATGTTCGGTAATTGTTGTTATTGGCTTGCTGTTTTTTTCAGGAATCATCAGAATTATTCTCGCACTTTCCAGCAATAATAGTGTTGCAAATGTAATAGATATAGTAGTCGGTGGAATAACCTTAATGACATTGTTTTTTTTGTTTTTAGCAAACTGGGTTCAGGCGATCTTTTCAAAAAAGATTGTTCGTTGGGGATTCTATGGACGATTGGATGAATTGTACGACTTTAACACTCACAGAGGAATGTTTATAGCTTTATTTATTATCCATTTTGCCATATCAATCGCGTTAATTGTTGTTATCTATTCAGCTCTTATAAGAATAGTATAACCATTGATATAATAATTTCTGATTAACCGTTAATCTACTTAATGGGAAGTCACTTTGATATCAAAACAAACCCGAAAAGTCCCGGGTGCAAATTGACCGCATTTTGTGGTTCGTAAAATTCGTGCGTTGTATTTGAGTTTTTTACAGATGTCTCTTACTCTTTTCCGATAGGCAGCTAACTTTGTTTCCTCGAGAAAAGAGTAGAGATGAATGATTCCACCTTTCTTAACTGCAGGAAGCGCTACTGAAAGAAATTCTTCACCTGTTTTTGGAAGAGGCATGATGATACGATTGAATCTCATTTGAAGTTTGGGAACTTGCATACGCACATCAGCACAATAAAAATGGATTTTGTTTTCAAGATGGTTAATTTCGATATTTTGCATAGCGTATTGGTGAGCGATAGGATTGAGCTCGATTGCATAGACGGATTGAGGATTGGCATTTTTGGCGATGACAAGAGGAAATGGTGCTGCACCTGCAAACATCACTAGAACATCCTCACCATCTTTCACTTGTGAAGCTAAACGGAGTCGTTCATTACCTGTTCTTGCTGAAAAATAGACTTTTTCAATATCAAGTTTGATTTTGATGCCTGACTCAAGATGAGTAGTTTCTGTGGTTTTAAAGCCTGCAAGAATTTTGACTTTGCGCGTACGGAATTCACCAGAGTGAATGTCTTCTTTTTTGACGATGGTCTTTACCTGGTTGTTGGTTTTAAGATACGCTTCTGCAATGATTTTTTCTTTGCTTTGAAGTTCTGGTGGGATTTCAAGAATCATGATTGTTCCAATGATTTCTTGGGTTTTTGGGATGAGTGCTAGTTCGGCATTTGAAAGCTTAGCTTTGAGAAGATCTTCGGGAGCGAGCGGTTTATCTTTTACTGGAAATGAAAACTTTGTGTCAACTACTTCAGCTTTGGAAACCTTGACTTTTTTGGTAAGCGGGAAATAAATGTAACCAAATTCCTTAACTGCGAGATAATCTTTGTGAAGAATGTTTTTTTGGATAAGGAACTCTTTAACTTTTTGGGCGTTTTGCAATTCAGTTTTGGCGGCAAGCATGACAAGGGGTGAGGGATTTCGTTTTATAAAAGTATCTCCTGGGAAAACTAAATCCAGTTACAAGAAATTGATGTCAAAATCATAAGCATGGTATTAGGCCTATATAATCAAGAAATATACCACGACTTTCACTGATTGCTCATTATTTGGAATGGTCAAAATAACTCGCTTTGTAAGTGAATTCTTTTAAAGAAACACTTATTTTCCTTTTTAATGAAAAGCCTATCCATCATACCCATCAAGTGTGGATCTCTTGATACTGATGACTTAGTTGAGATGATAAAAGGACAGCTTAGAAGAAGAAATAAGTATCGTGAAGATTTGATGTATCGCGGTGTAAAGACAGATCAGGAAGGGCTGCGGTCGGTGCAACAGTATGGCACAGATCGGCATCCGAATTATAAAATGGCAAGGATGATGAAGAATATTGATGAGTTAGCTGCAGTGAAAAAAATAGAAAAGGGACTCGGTATTGAGGAAGATCTTTCTCATTTAATACATGTAGATATTTCGTTTAATGAGGCATGGCTTCTTCCAGAGAGATGTTTAGACGAAGTTATTGATATATACGCCGATACAGACGCAGCTGATAATGAACCGGAAAAACCGTATTCGATGATTCTTGTGTACAACCCTGATTTTCTCATTTCTTCTCAAACAGGAAAAGCCATAGCAGATAGGCCACGTGATGACCTTGATATTGCTATTTTAGCTCATTATAAATTTAAAACTGCGTCGCCACGGGATGCATTTGTTGCGGCGTTTCAACTGGATTATTAATTTAGTGATTGGAAATTCAATATTAGAAAAACTTACTTAATCCCATTTGCGCTTTTTCCTTCTTACTTTTTTGGATTTTATCTAATTTCGCATGCACACGTTCTTCATTGAAGTGGTAATTTTGAACTAAGAGCTTCGTTAACTCTTCTCTGTCCCAGTTTCTCCATTCAAACTCAACATCGCTGGTGACGGGAATAGTTTGGATAGTGATGAGAAGATCTTTCCAGGAGAGCTCCGGATAATACTTTGCCCACTCCACTTTATCAAAGATGGCAGGATAGTTTGTCCCGTATTCGTGGAGTAATTTGAGAGCTTTTTTTGGACCAAGCCCTTTTATTCCACCAGGATTGTAATCGGTACCAATAATAATGGCAAGTATTTGCAATTGTTCAAGGGTCAGTTTTAGTTGGCCGAGTACTTTTTCTAGCTCTATTA
>CAYIEX010000103.1:0-5469 GCA_964362485.1 uncultured Methanosarcinales archaeon
ATATTTTAATTATCTTGTTCAATGATTTTTCGGCTTCCCTTAAAATATTTACTACATGGAGCCTCAAGCTGGATCATCCAAGTCGCGGCATTCTTTTTTATGAACTCATTTGCGAGTCGACGTTGCAGAATTACCCTTTGTCCCTTGGCAATTTGATGGTCAATGGCAAGTTTTTCATTAATCTCGGTGAACGCTTTTCTAAAACCTTCAATACAATGTCCTATAGCCCCCATTGATGGTTGATTCAGAGGTTCTTGTTGAAGGCTGTGAATGTTATCTTCCAAATACTTTAAGGTGGGATACGTGGTTGTTGCTCCCTTTTTACTCATGATACTGCTTAAAATCTGCTCCACTTCATGTAACTGCCATTTCCAATCATAAAGAAATGATGGACTGAGTACCTCTAATTCTTCTGCAATCAGCCCTTCTGTAGTAGTTACATATACCTCGATGGCTTCACACCACTCGAGCATCTCTGATAATATTTTTTGAGCTCGCTTCGTTTCAAACCCCGTCATTACGATTGCTGAGTAGGCTTTATAATCTTCTGCAATGGCATGTAATTCTTTGAGAATAAAGTCAATATTATGGCGGGCTCTTATGAAATACGTAGTTTCTAACTTAATTTGCTCTTCAGCTTTTGTTTTGAATTCTGTCATCACCCAACCTCAGATGAGAAATGAAAGAATAGGTCTTTATTAATTTTTGCTGATCTTAGCATAAGTGATTAATACACTATGGAGAGTAGCAACCCGCAAATGCACCTAAAATCACATATGAAATCACGCCCAGTGCAGTTCCATCCTTCATTTGCTGGATAACGTCCTCACAAGTGTAGAATTTATCGCCGATTGGTTTTGTTAAATCAAAATTCTCTTTAAGATAATGAGCAATGTCATTAAATCCTTCTTGGTTTTCTCGTAAAAGACCATCATAAAAACCTTGTATTGGACCTGATTCAAAGGCTGGCGGGAAGTATTCGCCTAGTGAACCACTTGCACCGAGCATTGCTTCAATTTTACTGATTAAATCCATATCTGGGTTCCAGGTTGTCATGGTGTAACGCATCTCTCTTAGTTTATAGTTTTATTGGTGATCCATTAAAAAGTATTTTTAATTGAAATTAATCATTTTTTGTTCTAAATTTTGTTCTAAATATTTATAAATCAACTACCCCTCCTTCATCAAGATGGATAGCTTCTTAGAATCCCAGACAGAGTATCTTTGCAATAATCTTCTTGATGGCGCACCAAATAGTATTTTGCTGTATGGTGAACATGAATTATCCCGCTCAGTATTGCGTACTGTATATGATACAGTAAAGACTCGACAAGAATATCGCTGTTCTTGGCATGATGCATCTACAATCATTACACCAATGCAATTCTTTGGTCCGATTTTTAGGTCAAAGTATGGTTCATCATATCGATGTCTTAAACGGGAGTCTACATTTAAACAATGTATCGCTCGGAGTGAAGCAGGTGATTTCGAATTTCTTGCAAGACTCTGTGGTAAGGAAGAGCGCTCAAAAGTTCAGAGTGCCCGAAAAATGCCCATTATGTTCATTGACGGAATTGAAAATCTCTTTTTTAAAATGGATTATGGTCATATCGATAAAGAAAAACAGAAGAAAATTCCATCCAGTAGTATATTTGATAATTCGTTTAGATCCAAAGGATTTGGTGATGCTCTACGAGGACGCTTGCATCAGGAGAAAAAAGCAGTATTTTATGGTATTGTTAGAAATCCACATAGTCTTTCCTATGAATGTACTCTTGGAGATTATCACTATCTCTTTTATAGCGACAATTTTATGAAAGTTATAATTGATTCAGAACGTGATGTTGTCCTTTAAAATAATTAATCTACACTCTATATAGCTCATTCTCAATACCCTGTATCACCTTACGCGCGCGTTCATAATTATCTACCCGCACGTACAGTGTTTTGCATGAACCATCAGACGTATCCCTATCGTTGCAGAGTCTATATTCGATGCGCTCGCTTCGAAGAAACACCATTATATCGGTATCCCTCACATCGATGAGGTCTTCCTCTAGAACCAAACGGCTAATGTATGTACATTTTGTCCAACCATCCTTCTCCATATCAAGGTCAAGTGGCGTTTTGAATCGATCAGTTATTGTCATAAAGTTTCAAATGAATAATACTTTAAAAACATTCGCCATCAATTTCCCAAAAGACTTAAATACCTTATCTAACCTTCCAAACGTAATAAATAGGTGATACGTATGAAATTAATTCTCACAAAAAAACCCAAAAACGTAACAATCATAGAAGGTTTTCCCGGCTTTGGTTTAATCGGAACAATTGCTACCGAATTCTTAATGGAACATCTTGACACAGAAAAAATTGGAATTATTGAACTTGATGAAATTCCTGCGATGATTGCCATTCATCAAAATCGTGTTATTGAACCAATTTCAATTCACTACAACAAAGATTACAATCTCGTTTTTATCCATGCTATAAACATTGGAAAAAACCTTGGTTGGAAACTTGCTGATGTCGTAAATGAAATGGCAACTTCTCTGACTGCTAAAGAAGTAATATCCCTTGAGGGAGTTGGCTCACCCAATGCTGAGCAGAGCAGAGTATTTTTCTATACCTCAAAAGACAACAAGAAAGTGCAAGAAAAATTAAATGGTTTTGCCAATCCTTTAATGGAAGGAATTGTTGTTGGCGTAACAGGCGCACTTCTTGCCAAACAGTGCCCTACTCAGATTACCGCTCTATTTGCCGAGGCACGCGACAACATGCCCGATAGCAAGGCTGCAGCAAACGTGATCCAAGCACTTGATGCGTACCTTGGTCTAAAAGTTGATCCAAAACCTCTCCTTAAGCAAGCACAGGAATTTGAAAAGAAACTTCGGGGACTAGTTGAAAAAGGCCAACGAGCTGAAGAGTTACAAGAATCTAAGCACCCAAGTTATGTAGGATAACGGAAATTCATCGCTCGAAGCCACCACGGACTCTGACCGTGGTTTAACGCTTCTCGCATCTATTGGTGAATTTCCGGAATTAGAAATGGTGGCAATTAATATACGGACTTTGTCCGTGCTCTTAAACCAACACCATTTCTAATAAGCACATAACCTTTTTATTTTACATCATTTTTTTGACTATTTATGTCGTTCTCACAGTGGCTACAAGAATCACCTCACACAATGAGTATGGTATTAGTAGGGATGGCAGGTGTTCATCTTGGGGACCAACAGCGAATGGAGTATCATTCACAAATCGTTCTTGCAACAACGTATCTCTCATTTTTTGTACCTTTTGTGATGAAAACAATTGATGAATATGTGCCCCGTTCTTCATCTCCATCAAATACTCCCGCGAACCAAAGTTCTTTAGAGGGTATTGTTGAGACAGGTCTTGCTCGAGCATTCCAGTCGGGGTTTTATGGTCTTGCGGTGTACGCAGCCATGTACAACATAGCAAAGTTGACCCGGGCAGCCCTTGATTGCAGTAACTAAAATTATCAAGTATAGTAATGCTGTCAAGTATGGGAAAGTTTATAATATATTGTTCTCGTCTTGACAGAATGGTTCCTCATATTGGTAATTATAAATCCCGTGGTCGTGAGATTCACGTTTTTGAAGACACGCAAGGCAACACCATGGGATATGACCTCAAAGAACTTGAAACGGAAGTTGCAAGGTCAATTGGTTCAAAAGCAGTTGTTCTCAGAAGATTTGTAGAGGGTCTCCGTTCCTTATTACCTGATGATTGGATTTCCCAAGGTGTCCAAGAATACGGTAGGCAGAATCTTATTTCCCATCCCGCAATAATCACCTCCGTAAATGGCGCTCATACGAAAATGACTGTAGAGAATGGCCGCAATATAGGTGGCGAGCTCGAAGTGTGCGTAACAGCCAATTACAATAATTGCATATTCCGTCTTCAATTAACGCCCCGAGATACACATAACCTCATGTATACTCGCGGTCAAAGCCGATATGTTGATGATTTGATTGGTGATCATATCCGTGTCTATACGACCGGACAAGGTATTCCTAAAGGAATTGGTACCCGTTTAATTCAAGAGTTTTGAAACTAAACATTTTAGTTTAGCTTATAACATTTAATATTGTAATCTCCTATCAATCATTGTAGATTTAAAATACAAATGTTTGGGGTTATGATTAAATAATTCATCAAATCCCCCGCTAAATTTTTACAGTATTGAAATTAATCTCCGTTAGTATTAAATAGTATTTAATTATAAACTAAAACATTCAAATTCGGAAATATT
This sequence comes from uncultured Methanosarcinales archaeon, assembly GCA_964362485.1. GTDB lineage: Archaea > Nanobdellota > Nanobdellia > Woesearchaeales > GW2011-AR9 > CAMAVK01. The sequence goes on from CAYIEX010000103.1 coordinate 4,280, forward strand.
GGTCTAAACTTAAATATTTTAGAAGTAACTTGTGGTGAGATTTGGGTAATTTGGTTCGTTAAAAGAAATGATCCCATAATTTCACCCAATCATAGTTTTAATATTTCCTACGGAATACATCAAAGTATTGGCATCGATAATGTAACTCGTTCTTGCTTACCCAAATAAATCAATTTACCAAAGCAAAATGCAGTTTTTTGTTCGAGTCATTTGGCCATTGCCAATTCTAAAAACAATAGTCAAAACGCAATATATTCGGATTCAAAACAAGCTAATTATACTTAAAAATTGTGGTCGTTCTCATTTCTATGAAAATATACCCTACAAGAACCCATTTAAACACAAATTTTATATACTTAGGGCTCCCTAAGTGCATGACCAAGGTGAATAGAATGACCCTAAGTGCACAAAATAACCCTCCGGAACGTCCACTTGCAGCCATTTATATCAGAGTTTCTACTGAAGAGCAAGCTCAACATGGTTATTCCTTAGCAGGCCAAGAAGACGTTCTTAAAAATTACTCCGCGGCCCTGGGTTATCAACTATATCGGATTTATCGTGACGAAGGCAAATCAGCAAAGGATATGAAAAATAGGCCTTCCATGCAAGAAATGTTGGTGGACGCACAAGCCCAAAAATTCAGAGCAATTTTTATTTACAAACTCGATCGTTTTAGTAGAAGTCTCAAAGATCTCATTTTAACCATTGATAAATTAAAAGAATGGAATATCGATTTTGTTTCGTTACAGGACCGAATCGAAACAGCATCAGCCTCCGGCAAATTAATGTTTCATATTATTTCTGCTTTTGCCGAGTTTGAACGAAATATTATTGGAGAAAGAACTACATTTGGCATGAGTAGAAAATCAAAAGAAGGTGGCGCAACAACAAAACCTCCATTTGGCTACAAGATGATAGATAAAAAGCTAATGCCCGACCCTGAAAAAGCCCATTTGGTGCCTCAAATATTCGAAGAATTTAACGCAGGTGACAGTCTTAATGCACTTGCACGTCGCTATCGACTATCTGTCAATGGTATTAAAAAAGTGCTTCGTAATCGAACTTATCTTGGGGATGTAAAGTTTGCTGGTGTTGAAAATAAGGGGATCCATCAACCATTGATCTCCGAAGATCTTTTTGAAACAGCGCAGAAAAGTTCTAAATAATTTAGGTGATAATCTGAAATTTCT
>CAYIEX010000104.1:0-5163 GCA_964362485.1 uncultured Methanosarcinales archaeon
ATCTTCTGGCCGCAATTCTGAAAAATAATTTGTCGTATTCGGAAATTGGATCACCAATTCATACTCAATTTTCATTGAGCACACATGAGTAATCGTTGGGGAAATGGACTTATTTATAAATCTTTCTGTTTGACCTTCTCTCGATAGAATCGTATAACCAAGAGTAAAAAGCAGATCAGAAAGTAACCGTTCCAATACAGAAATTGTAATAGGGTCATTGATAGTTATTGACATCTGACGCATCGTTTCACAGAGTCCCACACATGATTCAAAACACAGTACCACCTAATTTATCGTCGATGTAATTAAATAAAAATTACCCGTATTCAATCCTCCCCCGACCCATCAACCAGATAATTTTTAACCAATCCAAAGAAGTGAACAATACCCATTCATTGGATAAATTGTAATCGAAAAAACTTAATCACTTTTTTTCATTAGATTTTCATTAGAATTAATTATTAAGAATAATTTGATTTTATCATCAATAACAACACATCTAAAAGATAAAGAGAGTGAAAATTTCACGAATTGAACTATTAAATAGCAAAGAAATGATTCAAATTACCGGTCACCCCCCACCACCGCCCCCCTCCAAAATAGTTGTAACTTTTAAGGGACACCATTAGAACGATTTATTAATCAGATTGTAATTTAAGAATTTATGAAATATTTACTTCCACTGGCATTCATCGTAGCATGCAGCGGACCCACACCACAATCCGAAAACAAAAGCACCTTAGAGAATACTATTGTAGAAGGATATGATCTCGCAAAATGCTCAGGCGGAAGACTCTCTGAAAGATTGACTTTAGGACAAATTCCGGAGGAAATAAGAGAAAGAGAGCAAACAGGCAGACCAAGATATAACTCTAAAAGTGATGCAATCAAAATTACATCGTGCGATAACGTATGCGTAGCAGCTAGAATGAATGATGCCATTAACAGCGGAGGGAAAGTTACTGGAAAACCAAGTAAATATCTTAGAGAATTAAAACACACTCTTAGTACAGCTGCAGGCGCTCGATTAAGAAATCAACTTATACCACGCTATCACCAACTTGAATTCCCGACTGAACTAGCAGAAATAGAGCTAGAGAGAGTTTGGAATGCACCTGCTTCAACTCGATATAGTAGTATAGACCCACGATATCTTTGTGTTACTTTATCCCTTTCTCCTCAAGAGGATGCATCCGGCGATTATTTACGTAGAGCATTTCAATTCTAATACCATCCTAATATTTATATCTCGGCTACATGAAGAACTATGAAACAGCATTCTAGAAACTACTACCCGAAAAAGAAACAACTATACAAAAAATGCACAAAAATAACAAAAATACCAGAGAAAAGAGATACAGCCTTATGCTGCTTGGATCTTACGTCTGCGTTTTGCTTTTTTGAGCTTCTTGCGTTGCCATTTCCAGCGCATTTGCCCTTTTTTCTTCCAACGTCGTGAACTTCGTTTCATTTTATACCATTGATAAGTTCACGATTTGAAAATCCCGAGATTTTCTTTTTCGTGAGCTTCGTTTCATCTTTTGGGTTTGAGTTGTGACCTTTTTATAAATCTTTCTGTGAGCTAAAACAAAAATGAAACTTAAAATTCAGTTGTAAGACGAATAAATGATGAATAGAAGTTATCAGAAAAACTTTTATCACCCCCAATTATTTCTATTGAGCATCCATAAGCAGTAGCCACCAGTATATACAGTCGACTAGTTCAAGGTTTGCGCGCACACACAAACCAATCCCACATCCCTTTGTAATCCTTCAAATGTAAGACATCAGGATCTTCTAAAATTTCCCAAGGATAGCGAACCTTACGAATAGTAACCTCAACAAAACCAGCTTTACGTAATCGATGCTCTAATTCAAAAAGATAATAATGCTTTTGCCTGCAATCAACATATCCGACCGTCCCACGCATGAAATCAGGAGAGTAAAGGTCTAAATGTTCTTGCGCACTACCCCAAGCATCCACCTCTTTTTTTCCCTCTAATGATGCACTTTCATGAACAAGCATCGCGCGATATAATACTTGTTCCATTGAAGGGAAAATACCAAAAAACATCCCACCCCTCTTTAATACAGCAAAACACTGATCAATAACTTGAGTGCTATCTCTAACGGTGGGCAAAACTATGGAGTTAATTGCAATAGCAACATCAAATTGAGAATGGAACTCCGACAAATCACGCGCATCACGAACCAATAATTCAACATGGCCAACATCAGTTACTTTTTTTCGTGCAAGCTTAATCATCTTTGGTGAAAAATCAATTCCTACAACACGTTTAAAGCGAGCAGCAAGAATAGGAAGTAAGTTGCCCACACCACAGCCAATATCTATTACGGATAGAGAGGACGAATGAGGAACTTTATGATCAAGATACCAAAACAATGGATTGCGTACACCTTTATCAAAAGGACTGACCACACCAGCAAAATAATTCTCCGCTGTTTTATCCCAGATGGCAGCATCTTTGGAAATAGATGACCTACGTGAGGGAGAAACTTTTTTCAATTCTTCCACAACATCAAAAGAATAGAAAGATTATATAATTGTTTCTTTTAAGATCTAAAGACCAGCGCTACAAAAAATAAGTTCTCAAAAAAACATTATTTGCCAAAAATAAATGATGAGCAACCAAAACAGATTGTTAAGAACAATAGTAAGACTGGCACAGCGATTACTTTCTCGTCGGGGAGAGGAGAAATAGTAGGAAGATCGTAACAAACTTGCATTACAATGAAAACTAAACGAACACTAGCATCACACGACACACATCAATAAAGTTTCGTAACAAAAAAAAACAATTTATATAGGAGTAAGTATTATTAGTACTAAAAAAAGTAAAAAATGAATCAATGGTAAGAACCATATGACAATCATGATTTTTAAAAGAGGATGAAAACGGTGTTAGGAAAGAAAGGTGAAATTAATCTTCCCATGAAAGAGCATAATAAAAATTCTGCTGAAGAAAATAATTCCGCACAACCAACACCAATCGTTGGCACAGTATACGTAAAAAGCGGATCTGAAGTACAAGAATATGAACAAGATGATAAAGAACTTCCCCACGAAATCATTCTTGAAGATGTAGAACAATCTGCAGATGACGCCCTAACACTCAAACTACGATTACGTCGCCTCTTGCGACCAAAAGTATTTCATGTAAGTACCCAAATTACAGATAAAGGCCTTCATTTTGAATTAAAGCGTGGATCTGCTGAAAACGCGTATGAAGTGATTTTTCCAGAGGAAGTTTGGAAAGAATTCCCCTATAATCTAAAATTAATGCTTCGAGATAACCTTGCTCATTTGTCATTTTTAGATTTAAGTATCCTCTTTAATGCAAAAAAGATCAATTATGATACCCCCTTGCCACTCTTCAAATCATTTTTTACAGAAGTGATACTTAAAAACTTATTATTTTATGGAGACACAGACTCTGTAAAGACTGTTGATTACATAACCCGACTCTGTAATTTAGAATTCTCATTTCGTGGAACCCACTCACCACCTTGTCTATTTGCGACTCCAACGAAGGAAAGAGGAATAATTACCCTCACGTTTGGCAAAGAGAGTCTCTTAGGCTTCGGTGTAGCCAAAGAAATAGGAATCGACCCCATACCCGTAACAGTAGTGGAACCAGATTTAAACACCATAAGTATAAAACAAGAAAGAATCATGAGTTTTGAAAACAAACATAAAGACGCACTCATCCCAGTCTTTGAAAAGGAGTTCAATACAAAGGTTTACAAGATTAATAACCAGCTCGGAGAAATAAGATGTTACGCTAATTGGGGTTTTGACGAAACTGATCTAGGTTGGTCCAATATTCTAACACAATACCTTTTTTACCTCCTGCCATTCAATTATAACTTCTCATCGAAATACATGATTTTTGGTAACGAAAATGATGAATGTTACTATTATACAAAAGAAGGCTTCCGCTGCAACCCATCCTATGAGCAAACACGGGAATGGATGAGGCATATGAATACAATGTTGCACAACATAACCCAAGGATCAGTCCAAGCAACATCACTCGTGCAGCCGCTCCAAGAAATTGCAGTCTGTAAAGTTCTCTATCAACGCTACCCAGAACTTGCAAAATACCAGATCTCCTGTCCAGATGGAGCAGAAGACCGACGCTGGTGCGGCAAATGTTCCAAATGCGCCCACTGTTTTATATTTATGAAAGCGCTAGGTTTTGATAACGAAAGTGTTAATCTCCAAAACATGCTAACACTTGAACATAGAGATCTCTTCACACTATTTAGTGATACTAAAGATGGAAAAGGCTATTACTCAATGGGACTTGCTCGTGACGAACAACTCTTTGCTTTCCATCTCGCCGCAAAACGTGGTGCAATTGGGGATCTGATAGATATTTTCAAAGAACAATTTGCAGAAGAAGCAGCAACACGTGAAACCGAACTGCAAAACGACTTCTTTAAAGTTAGCCGACCATCTAATATCCCAACCAACTTGTGGCGAAAATTAAAACCAATATTCGAAGAAGAATTAGCAAAAGAATAAAATAAGCAAAACCGTAACTTAGTAATTATACATAACCAGCGATGATCCAGCTTATCGATTGGGTTAAAACTAAGTCCCACCCGAAACCACCGTATACCTTCTCTCTTTAAATGCAGCAATAACCTCTTTTCCCATTCTATCACACTGCGACGCAAGCTCGTTACCCGCAGGAGAATTCAACGTCACACGCGCATCAAGAACAGCCTTGCCAATAATTGCATCCCGAACATGATACTGTGGCAAGCGCCACCCATCAAGACCATAATCATGACAAACAATCAACGCACCATCCGGCTTATTAATCCTCATTTCCAGCTCATCCGTTCTCCCCACGTTTTGCTCACGAAAATCAAAATTAACTCTTCCTATCGAGGGATCAACAGTATGTGAAAACGTGATTACAACCGTTCCTAAATCAGCAACTGAATAAGTAGGACTGCGAAATTGTTCCTGAAATGTCCCCGCAGCGAGAAGTGAACGAGTATCATAAGAATCATAGCGCTGTGCTGCAAACGAAGCAAGAGCAACTTGAGTTTCATCAAAATGATGCACCGGTGGTGGGACATACGCATCACTTGGCTCAGCTCGCGCAACTGAAGACAGCAGACCAGCGT
>CAYIEX010000105.1:0-2811 GCA_964362485.1 uncultured Methanosarcinales archaeon
GTCCACCGGCTTCAACAATAGTCTTGTTTTTGATGCTGGCGATGAAGTCTGCGATTTTGATGTTTTCTTGTCGGACTGGGTGTCCTAGCTGATGCGCTAGTTCGATTATTGATTCTGAGGTTATGGAGCGAAGAATGCTATCGGTAAATGTTGGAATTATAATCTCCCCCTTGTTTGTAACATGAAAATGGTTCATTGCGCCTGCTTCTTCAATGTAGGTATTGGTTACATCTAAGTAGAGAACTTGCTTTGCGCCGAGTGTTGCTGCTTTTTGGGCTGCACGTAGTGATGCTGCATAATTGCCCCCTGCTTTGGCGGTACCGCTTCCGCCAGGTGCTGCACGATGGAATTGTGGTGTTATGAGAAGGGAGATTGGATTGAAACCGTCTTTAAAATAAGGACCACTAGGTGAAAGGATTATTGCGTAGGTATAGGTAGAGCTGGGCCTTACGCCGAGTGCATCTTCGGTACCTATCCTGAATGGACGCACATAAAAACAGGCTCCATCTTTATTTGGGTACCATAATCTTTCTGCGGCGATGAGGCTTTGCATTGCTTGTATTTGATTTTTTGGTGGAATTGTTGGCATGCATAGAATTTGTGCAGAGTGGTTGAAGCGATCGGCGTTTTTATGAGGGCGGAAGAGATACATTTTGCCATCTTTATGTCTAAACGCTTTACAACCTTCAAAGATTTGCTGGCCATAATGTAATCCAATTGCTCCAGGTGCGATAGTAAGATCTTGGTAAGGCACAATCTGTGGTGGCTGCCATTTTTGATTAGTATAATGCATAATCACCATTTGATCTGTTCTGAGAACTCCAAATGTGATTTTTTCTGTTGGATTAAATCGATCTTGGCGTTTTTTGATCTTTATGTTTGATTGACTCATTTATAGTCATATAAAATACTGTTTCTTAAAAAGGTTGTGGGACTGTGTCGGTGATATTTTAAATATTCTAAATTTCGATAGCATTGATTCATAAAGAGCAAATTTTATAAACCGTGAGGTGGTCTATCCATTGAGAGAAAATGAGGTAGGGCAGCATGGCAACCAATTTTATAAGAAATATTGTTGATAAGAAAATTACTGATAATGTTCATAATGTGTTTACGCGCTATAGTTTGGGTGAGTTTGTTAAAGAGCCTTTTGTTGTGAAAGTCGGGAAGAAAGAGTGGACTATTTATACTGGCTTTGAATATCTTAATTTTCTTCATTTTTTCTTAGCAGAACGTCTTAATGGAAACGTTACCGTTGATGGTGTCATTGAGTCCGTTCGTGATCTAAGCGGAGGTCTTGAGAAATTGGGTATTCAATTTAGTTCTGATAAGCGCTTTGGAAAGCAGGGTGCTAAATATGTGTTCACCGCTGAGCTTACTGCAGATACTTATAAGAAGATGGTTACAGAATTCTTTTCGGAGTATCTTTTATTTAATGTTGTTTTTACCGGTGGGCAGCTTAAAGTAAAGAAAAAGAGTACACCTAAGTTAGGCTCTGCTACAAATAAATTTGTAACGATAAAACTTCCGTTTGATTTGACTGAGGATTTCCGCAAAGATTATCTCTTTGATGTTGATGGTAAGTTTGCGCTTGTGGAAGTGGATCAGACCTATATGATTGATGAGATCAAGGTCGATGATAAGCTTTTGGCAAAGGATCCTCTCCTCGCGCGTAAAAATGCTATGCGTGTTGGCACCATTGTACGTACAGTAACCGTTGATGGAAAAGGGAAAGTTACCAAGATTCCGTTTAAAGTATAATTTGTTCTTACCTTGTTGATATTTACTGATTTTTTTAAATGGTTTTTTGGTGATTTATCTCTGATTACTATTGCCATCACTATTACTTACCATTATTTCTCGATCATTCAATATTTCAGGAATCACTATAACGGTGGGCAATTGCTTCTAAACAATTGATTGCGGATATGGCTGATTCTCTTTTTTGGCAAATTTCATCACCAAGCATGAGAGAACGGTAGCCCATGCGTAAGAGGTTATCAGCGTCACTCATATCGCTACATGTGGGAAGATAACTATTCTCAAGCGAACTTAAAATCCGGGAGGCGATAATAGCACTCGGATCGCGCCCGACAATGCGCTCGGTTACTTTGAGAAGGTCGTGTGCTTGTGAATCATCGCCATGGGTTAATTCTAAATAGAGATCGCCGCGTGCCGTCATGAGCTGGCAATCCTCTCTCCATTCCTTAAGAGCGTAGCGGATACCTTTACGAGATTCTATTTTTGCTGCAATTGTTGGTTTTTGATATGGTTTTCCTAGTTGCTCCATTGCGTTAGCATACAGTTGGTTAAATTCATCGATATCGGATTGACCTTCGACAAATGAAAGCATGAAATGGTCTAGTCCCACTTTTGCTGCTGCTTTAATGTATTCTTTATCACGCTCTGTGAAATATCCGTCAATTTTAAGCGATGGGTGGGGTATGTTTACAGATTCTCCGGGACCAATTGGTCGGCGTGGTCCATCTTCCATGATGAGCTGGTTACCGTCTACTTGGAGCACACGCGCTCGTTGAAGTCCTCCTGAGAAGTATGCGTCAATTGGGGTTTCTACGCTGATACTATGGGTGAGTTCAATTGCAGTATAGGGTGGGGATGCATGCGTTTTTACGCGAAGTTGGCGGCCCTTTAGGTCAATCCAAAGTTTTTTTCCTTGCGTTTCTGCTTTTAACTTGTATAGGATTGATTCGGGATTATCTGATTTTTTGAGTTCCATTACGGTATTAAAGCGTAAGCCAGAAACAAAAGGATGGGATGATACTTCCCCTATAAATAAAGCATAGGGGGGTA
>CAYIEX010000105.1:2911-5142 GCA_964362485.1 uncultured Methanosarcinales archaeon
TCATACAAACACCGTACTCTTCTTGCCACCAGCCGCTGCTATTGATGAACCAGCTGCCATAACACTTTTAAAGTCTCCACTTCCCAGAAGCGGTGTTCGCACACAGAGGTGGGCTACCGTGTTAAGTGTACTGTACGCTGCTTCTAATTCTGCTAATTTTGCTTCCTCCATGTCGTCAGTCTTTTCTACTTTCATTTTACTCAAGAATTCGTCTAGACCTTCTTTATCCGATTTATGCTTTAGTTTTGTCTGTTGGGCTTCGAGGTGGCTAATGAAGTGAATCACTTCCCCACTTCCTGCACGGAAGCCTACGGCAATATTAGGACTACCATAACGCTCGTTCATCGCGTCACTTGTAATTATAGGGGTTACATTTTTTCCATGTGTATAGACATAACTTCCGCTTTCTAAGAACCACTGTGGATGGCACTGCGCGTAGTTGAGTCCAATAAGAGTTTGTCCAACCATGGAAAGAGCTTCGACTTCAACCGACTCGTTGCCGCCAGTGCTATTAGTTTTCGTAATAGTTCCAGGGAAAGCCCTCTCCACCAGACTTAAAGCCCAATCTGTAGATACAAGCCGACCGCCGTTCTCAACATATTTTTTTGTGGCTACCACCTGTGTTTCTGGTGCTGAACTATATTCTTTACAATTAACAAAGAGAACCTTGGTTTGGAGCGAAGGAGTAATCTCTTCAGAATTAATTGTGGCATAGGGCACTTTAATTTTGTCTAAAAGTTTTTCAATGTGGTCATAGGTTCCCCTTACTACTGTTACATCACCCTCTTCGATGGCTCTTATTTGATCTGCAAGTTGCGGTTGGTAACGTTGGCTTACGGCTGTAAAAATTTTTCCACTGGTATTATATGCTTCTGAAATTCCCATTTTATTTTCCTCCATTATTTCTTCATTATGTGCTTTTTCTTCATTTTTTGTAATAATATTGTCTCTTTCCTTTTCTTGGCATGTTGATTATTTCCCAAAAACCGCACTTTTCTTCGATGCCGCATTTGATCCTTCTAGAGTGGACTTTAGCAGATCTGGATTGTTGAGAATTGCTGAGGGCGCCTTAAGCGAGTTAAGTACGGCTTCAACAACAGAGTGGTCGTCTTGTCGAGCTTGGATGTTTTTGATGAAATCATCCTGAACTCCCCATTTCGTTGCAAGAATGTAGAGCGCTTGGTCGACGCATCTAGTTTTATCCACTTCAGAGAGAATTTTTTGCGATCCTATAGCATTGCTCCATTCAGGGATAATTTTTTCGTCTTCCCGGTGAGATTTCTTGATGAGGTAAATATCCCAGGTCTTTGCTAGCTCTTGAAATATCTCTTTAGAGCTGATTTCTGTCTGTGGTGAGTATCCCAATACTTTATGGGCTAGGTTTGGTTTAATTGTTGGGTAAAAACTTTCATCGCCCATTATTATGAGTGTAGGTGACTCAGCATTGGGTGCTTTCACCCGCTCATGAACAAGGTAGGCGGCTAATTCATAACTTTCCCGAAATCCTGGTCCACCACCACGCATTGGTTTTAAGGCCTTGAGGTTTTTATCGAGTGTTAAGTCTCTTCCAAAGGGAGCGAGCTGCAACGAATGATCGTCGCCCGTGGTTGTATCGTGGATTAATCCAAATGCCACTTCGAAATCATCTTTCCACTTAAAACCTGTTTGGTACAGCAGCGGCAACCGATCAAAAATTTCACCGGGCCAATCTGCCATCGAAGCCGTTCCATCTACTAGAACAATGGCTGGATTTTTGCTCGTTGTTACATAGGTCTTACCGCATGGATCAACAAGCGCTGTGTCTGGTCCTTTTTTGCTCGTCGTATAGACTCTACTGTCAAGGCCTTCTGCTTTGGCTTTTTTCTTTACTTCATCTAAGTATGGTTTCTTAGCTTCCCCGTAGTCATATTGACCTGGGTTGTTCCAATTATTGACGTCATCATTTCCCCATCCGTATGCCATTGTATTTCCTCCTTGGAACATAGCTTACGCTAGTTCCATTTCTTTTGTTGTTGTCACTGTACTCCTACTCGTTTCTTAGGTACTGTGTCGACGGCCAAATGACTCAAGCCGAGTATCCGATAGCCTGGCAATCAAATCGCCTTTCTCCCATGAGTCTCGTTTTAGTGGTTCGTGCTGGACGAGACTTTTGAAGAATTCTTGTAAGGGCTGCGGAACGTAACTTGGCATGGTCTTGGTAAAAGGGTTTCCACCAAGAGCATAGATCATGG
>CAYIEX010000106.1:0-722 GCA_964362485.1 uncultured Methanosarcinales archaeon
CTCCAGGAGAAAGTAAAGAATGGTAAAACTCCTGTCGTTTCATGCTCCCACCTCTAATGATAGGGCTTGTTCACGTAGAAATTGCTCCCAGCTCACTTTTTCTTCAAATAATACGGACGTTGACCGTCCATGTTTCCATTTAGGGTTTTGTTGGTTCATGTTTTTGTATATCCGGTTTTTGAGCCACCACGGCTGTGATGAGTTCTTTGTATACCAAGGTGTACTAAAAAGGATTGCACACAATATGGCTTATTTTAATAGAAAGATAGTTAAATACGGCACATATTGTACCTACATGAGCTTAAAACGAGAAGAAAAACCAAGAAAAGAGTATCCTCAGTTAGAAGAGGCAGTCAGAGATCGTAAATGTTATATTGTATTAGATGCTCTAAGAATACTTCAGACAAACCCAGATAATGTAGAAGAGGATGGTTTCTGGAGGAAGACAATTAGTAAAACAATAAAAAAAGAGTATAAAACTAGTTTTAAAGAGCGATACGTGAGTAAAATATTGACTGAATTAGTAGCATTGGGTATCGTCGAAAAGGAGCAGGGGATAGGTTATTTTATCCCTGACGAAATTGTTGATGTTCTGGAGGATATCAAAGATAGTTTTGAAAAAGCAAAAAGATTAGTAGGAAAAAATGTTCATGGTAAGCACTATTTATTATCTGTGCTCTATGATATTAAGCCGGAGAATTTTTTTGACACTAATCTCATGC
>CAYIEX010000106.1:732-5137 GCA_964362485.1 uncultured Methanosarcinales archaeon
CTTGAAGTTAATGAAAAAATGAAAACCATTGGCTTCAAGACCCATTCATTTGAAGGTGATGGGAAAAAAGACTCATGGGATTGGACTTTTATTAATAGTCAACCTAATTTAGTTGAAATTGAGGTGGGTCTAGCTGAGCTTGATAAAGAGGATTTATCTGATGTTTTTGGTAGAAAAGAGGAATCGGCTATCTTACTTGAAGTCCATGTCCATGTACGAGATCAACATAGGATTTATAATGATGAATTTTTCAAAGTCAAACCATTGAAAGGGGATAGTATTGCAAACACTTCTTTCTTAACGTTTAATGCTCATTCTGAAAAAATAAAATTAAAATTCCTTAGAAAATACTGTTCACATTTGGGATTTAGCACACTTGTCCAAGTAAATGAGATTATAAGAGATAAGTTTATAGACATGCAAGTGCTCACAATGAAAAGTAAAGGGAAAGAAGTTCTAGTTGAGGAGCTGTGGGAAAATGAGTATCGAGAGTAATTTCATTGCAATAAACATTCAGTTGGTGTCAAATAGAAGAGAGGACTTATTAGATAAATTTGATGAAATGTTCAATCACAGAGATTGGGGATTCTTGATTTATTCTCCTAATAGGATCAAACTATTTTTTGGAGATAATGAAGTACAGAAAACGGAAGAAACTTTAAGAAAATTGAAGAACGAAGGAGTCCTAATAGCATTTGAATTTATCGAAGATTTAAATGATTTATTTTGGGATATGTGTCTAGCCTGTGCAGCTAGAAAATTTAGTCGCTTGATCAAAGTCGCTTTAAATGATGATGAGTTAATCAACAAACTCGTAACTATTCCACATGTTAGCGCGTGTGCATACGCTCCCTTGCACCATATATGTAATCAATTAAACATGGATTATAAGACGGAATTAAACTTTAGAAAAAATATTTTCGAACATCCAAAATACAAAGAGAACTTCAAAGAAATCGCCAATCTTAGATTAAGATAAACCAAAAGAAAAAAACTCCAGTATCTGCTTACTGGCGGTCGCTATCGCTCCCAAGTGTTCCATGATTTTCTCCGCTGTCACATTGTACGAAGCCAAGTAGTTGTACGATCTCACATCTAAGCCAAAGTGCTTACAGACCACATACGCGGTTCCCTCGGCTTCGATTTATTAATCACTGTGTCTAAACACCGTTGTTTATAATGGTAGTGAGTAATATTCAAAAATGGCTAATTATACCATTTTTGTTTTCTTTCTCCTGCTTCGAAATGTTCTTCCGCTCACCCCAGTGCAGAATCTCGTGGGCAATCTCGTGAACCAGCGTGTTGACTTGCGTGTTCACACTCTCCCCCGCGGCAACTTTGATGGAGCCACCCTGCGAGTAGCCAAAGAGCCCGTTGATACCAAGTTTCTCAAAGTCAAGCTTGATACCGCTGATCTCACAGAATTCCACCAGCGTAGAAAGTAGATGACTGTAATCATCTCCAGGCATCCGAACCAGATCGGGAAGCTCATCTCCCTCAGTTTGGGATACGTCAAAGACACAGACAGGTGAGAAGTAGGTATACTTCTCTTCTTAACCTGTCTTCTCACTAACTTTCTTTGAGACGAATGGAGCCACGATACGAATGGCTTTGCTCCCCGACTTTACTTTTCGTCCAAGTTTGGTCCACGTTCGGAACCCCGCGACACGTGTTGCTTCGGGTTTGGCGATGTGGATCAACATCTGGTTGTGGTAGCTGTACTCCCAAAACTTTGACATCGTGTCAAGATAGTGTTGGAATTCAGATGACTTCTTCGCGTCATCTGTTTCTTTGGCAAGCTGTTTAAGCTTGTCTTTGACGAGTGCGAGGTGGTCGTGAGTACTCATGCTCTCACCCCTACACTGTCCCCGCAGATATTGCAGGCTGTTAAATTCTCTTCCTCTATGAGCACTTCGTACTCACAGAAATGTTGTTTGTTGGCTTTCATGGAAAGCACCTCCGAAATTTTTTGATACTCCGGACAACCGAGATCGTTCTCTTATTGCTTTGAAACGTAGTTTTGACTCAAGCGTGTGAAACAGGCTAGCGTCAGGTCGCACGACCCGAAGCATTAAGTTGGAACGTCGAGGTAAGGATGTTCACAAAAATTGAGGAACGTGGTGCTTTACAAGCCAACAACATACAGAAGAGTACGTAAAGGGGAGAGAATTTATTGCAGAGTTATTGGGGGACGGTAGGGGATGAGAATCGCTTGATCTATCTAGAGTGATATGGTGAGTTATGTTTTTATACCTGCTCAATTTTTACAACGAAATGGCTAATAATGATGTTATAATTCTAAATAGTGTATTAGAACAGAAGCGAAAACAAATAGCTCAAGAGATGAGTGAAGATGAGTTCTTCGAGAACTTTGTTTTTGACCAAGCTATGAAAGAGTTTGATTTGTCAGATGAGGAGTTACAGTCAGGTAATACTGATGGGACAAATGATGGTGGAGTGGATGGTTTTTTCATGTTTATCAATGGTGATCTGATAGCGGATGAAACTGACGTCTCATCCAGATATAAAAAAAATCCAACAATTGATCTTTATATCATCCAGGCAAAAAGAAGTCCTGGGTTTTCGGAGACGACTTTTGATAAACTCTTAACAACTATCCAAGATTTATTTGATTTAACCAAAGATCTTACCAAGTTACAATCATTTTATAGAAGCGCACTTCTTGATAAAGTCGCACTCTTTCAGAAGTACTATGTTGAACTTGCGGGACGACATCCAAAATTGGTCATTCATTACATTTATGGTTGCAAAGGTGAAACTTCTTTAATTAACGATCCACTTCAGAATCGTAAGAATTTACTCATCGATGCTACAAAAGAAAAATTTGCCGGGGTGGAAGTGACTATTAATCTTTTGGGAGCTCGAGAGTTATTGGATTTATCAAGAGTTGAAAGAACTTACACGCTTCAGCTAAATTACATTGAAAATACTCTATCAACTGGGTCTAATAACTACGTGGTATTAGCAGGTATTGAAGATTACTACAACTTCGTATCTGATGAACGGGGGATATTGAGAAAATATATCTTTGATGCAAATGTAAGGGACTTCCAGGGATACGTTGAAGTTAATAAAGACATCATGAATACTCTGCTTTATGAAGATAGTATAGATTTTTGGTGGTTAAATAACGGGGTTACAATTCTAGCTTCAAAAGCATCTATTAGTGGTAAAACAATTACACTTGATAACGTGCAAATTGTTAATGGTTTGCAAACTACCACTTGCATTAACCACTATTATAATTCCATAAAAGAAAAAAATGGTCAAGCGAGAGATTATGATAAAAATAGATCTATTCTGGTTAAGATTATGGTTATCGATGATGAGGAAGCACAAAATAAGATCATCAAAGCAACCAATTTCCAAACTTCTATCCCACCTGCATCATTGAAAGCAACAGATAGTATTCACAGAGATATCGAGGACTATTTCAAATTGCAAGACTGGTATTATGATCGTCGGAAAAACTACTACAAAAATATAGGCAAACCAAAGGCAAGAATAATTAGTATCCCATTTTTAGCGCAATGTCTTATCACGATAACTCAAAGGGAACCAGATGTTGCGCGTGCTAGACCTGCTTCTTTGGTTAAGAGTGAGCAAGCGTATAGCAAGATTTATGGTAAAAGTATCAGTCCAGCGATGTATCTTTGTATAGGGAAAATTGGTCGAATGATTGAGCTTGCATTGAAGGCAGAAAGTAGCGAGTATTCATTGCCTGAGAAAGGGAACTTAAAATTTCATATCATGATGGTGGCTGTTATGAAATATCTCGGAAAAACAGACTATACGTACGAAGATTTATTGAAAATAGATCCAAGTGATATTAGGGGAGATCAAATTGATTTTGCAATTACAGAAGTTATCAAGCATAGTCGGAATCATAAAATATTTTCGAGCTCATCGCTTGAACAGTTAGCAAAATCAAAGTCATTTGTGGATTATCTAATAACAAATCTAGAATTATCAAATGGCACCATTGGTTAAGTTATGGGAAAAACTCATCTTCTCACCTAAAATCCCTCTCTCGATACTTGAACCACATATCTTCTTTTCCAATCCATTTGACCATCTTTTCATGAACGACCTCGTTTGGGTCTTTCTTATACCCGAGAGCTTGCGAAAGAGACGCTTTCAAGGTCGTGCGTTGGGCAGGAACCATCCGATGTTTTGGCGGGTTCAGTCGTTGTACAAAGTCGCTGTGTGTTTCAAGCGACCATCCAATAATTGTTGTTTTTACCATACCGAAAATGGAGTGCAGTTCGACAATCAAATTTTAGGCATGAGCCGACCACGCAGTGGGAAAATTGTATGATCGAACAAACGGTAGGTTATGGTAACAAACAACCTCGGGATGGAAGTGCAGAAAACAGCGAATTGG
>CAYIEX010000107.1:0-5063 GCA_964362485.1 uncultured Methanosarcinales archaeon
TTGGCTATCAAATGAATATTTTTAATGATCAGCAACTTTCATTTTATGGTTGCGATGCGATTGCATCAATTGAGTTAAATAAAATGGAGTTGGAAGGGTTTAAAGATAAGTCTAAGTTAATCTATTATGCGCATGGAAATCCGGTTGTGATGACATTTAAAGAGATGTTTTCTACAGATAGTTTAACTGATGAGAAGAGGTATACATTCCGACTACGCAAAGTAGAGACGGGGGCAACGGAGATGTTGTACTCGAAATCGCTTGGACTTTTACAGCATACACCGGTGATTTTGGATGCGGGAATTACGCAATTGTATTTGGATCTGGAGACGGATGTGGGTGAGCTGGTTGGGATGTATAAAGAGATGCTGGCGGGTCGACGGGTAGCAGTTGGAAAGTTTACGAAGAATGTAACAGTTGGGAATTTAGAGAAGGGAGTGATGTAGGGTTAGTTAATCATGTTATTTATTGCCAAGAACAACCAGAAGAGAGACAGGAATCGCTTTCAACAAATTTTTTCTCTTGTTTTGGATAAGAAAGTGTAGCTAGAAAATTTAGATCGGATAGCTCAGGAAACCAAAGCAAACCCATTAACAAAATAAAGATTTTAGTGAGAGATATCTGCCGGAAAGTTAGGTTTTATAGATGGATCTAATCTTTGTTATAGTCTTTTTCTTCCATAAGCCTTTTATAGGCATCTTTTATTTTTAGACAAAAAGGTGACACTTATGGATACTATTAAACTTAAACCAGAATGGATTAAAGGAAAGAATCTTGCTCCTGATTTTGAAATTTTAAAGGTTGATGAGTGGGATGACTATAAAGATTTCCGCACCGATGATGGGTGTTATGTGCTTTTGAAGATCTATCGCGATACTCATCAAATAGGGGTTGCGATTTGCAATTATCAGCACCAAATGTTGAAAGAATTTCGTGGCAGGCGCGCACAGGATATGTATGTGGGAATCTTTAATTATGCTGAGGAGCATAAGTTGAACTGGTTCAAACGACTTGATCACGCTGCGTATCTTGGTAAAGAGTTGAAGAAAGCAGAAGTGTGTTTGGCGATGGGCTGCGATTATTATCAGGAGTAGTTTCTTTATTTTTTTAGATCTAAATCTTTGCGGATTTTATCATAGTATTTATGGTTGCCAAGGTGGAATTCAATAAAAAATGAGTTTTTTACTTTAACGAGCAAAATTCTATATTCTGTGTTTTCTATACTGAAAGGGTAGCGGAATGTTAACAGGTCACGCGCTTTCCATTCTTTATAATTTTTGTTTGATAGAATCAGGATGGGCTGGACGTTTTCCGAAACAGATTCTTGTACCCAATTATATATCTTTTCTGCTTTCGTTTCACTGAGCTGGGTAATTATTTTATCCGTGTTTTCACCTAGGAATTCTATTTTGTGATCTTGTGGGAGGAGAAGTTCTACTTTTTGTTTGAATCGTTGGGGGTCAACCATCTGAACTCCTTGCAATTGAATGTGTCAATTGATACAAAAATCGTTGTGCTTCATATTCTTGATGTTCTTTGTAGATTGAAGCTTTGGTGTAAAAAAAGCGCTTGCGATATGACTTGGTTGCATGTTTTCTGATAATTGTGGGAATATTTTTATTGATATATTGTATGATCTCTTTTGTGTTCTTAAAATCGTGGATTTTTTGGTCCAACTCGAAGCTATCCGGAATTTGTCCGGTTTGGAAATACTCAGTGTAGAGTATAAGTGAACGAATATGTTTGTGGAATTTATCTCTGTTATTGAGTAACGTGGGAATCGCCTCGTTGATTACTTCCCAATAGTTGGCGATGGTGACTTTAAGCGGTTTTGTAGGGAGAATATTGGATGCAATACAACTTTTAGTGATAGAATGATAAAAAAGAGAGTAAAGATCATTAAAGTCAATAATGTGAATATTTACTTTCGTTGTGCTTTTTGGGATAGATTTTTTTGTTCTACTAATGACAAATATGTCGATATCATGGTATTTTTCTTTATGAAGAAATGATCCTGAGATAAGATAGTATTTAGCAGGGATTGTGATTAAAAGTTCCTCGACTGCTTTGATACGCTGCTTTAGGATGTGCTCTGGGCCGTAAATGTACATGTGTTACCTATTTTATATAAGTTCTTAAACTTTGTGCTTGATTTGACTTATTTTTATAAAAAGAGTAACTTCTCCATTTAAGAATTTCAACTCCCCTCTTAGTAAAGAATAACCAAAAATAAAAAAACAAAAACTCTATGCTCCCAATTCTCCAGCAGCAAGTCCTTTTCGTTGAATAATCTGATTCCGAACTTTATCTTGCAACTCACCAGGAAGTCTCTCAAACATCTGATCGATAAGAGAGGATTGACCACGACCGTTGGTTGATGAGCGAAGTTCGTTACTCATCCAATCATTTCTGCAACGGGCATTTTTGCTAGAACTACTGTTTGATCTCCTTCTTGGTTCATCTCAAGAAGCTGCCCGCGCTTGGACGAAACGAGTTTACTAATTTCACCAGTATACTCTACAGGAGCTTCGATACGGGTTACTTGCAATGGTTCAAACATAACTGGTCCTGCTTGCATGATTGCGCCACGAAGACCTTCACGAACAGCTGGATACATCTGAGCTGGGCCACGGTGGATTGCATCCTCGTGAAGTGAACAGTCGGTTAGGCTAATCATTACGTTGACACAGGGTTCTTTTGCAAGTGGACCTTGTTTCATAACATCTTCAAACATGTCAAGGACTAATTCCATGATTTCGTTAATGTAAACGATACCACGAGTTTGATCCATAAAGACGTTCCCTTCAAAAGCAGCCTTGACTTGACCTGCTTGTTTTGCATCCCAACCACAGTTTTCCCGAAGGAAGTTAACGACGTTTTCATCTTTTCTTCGGAATCGGCCGTTGGGCATGTGACCACTCTTAATTCCGCCAGCGATAATTGGATCGAGCGGCTCAACTTTAAAGTAGAGTTTGTTGTGCTTATTTGGGGACTTACCTTCTACTTCTGGGCTTGGTTTTGTAACAGTTTCACGGTATACTACAATTGGGGCAGAGGTCTTTACTTCTACGCCTTTTTCAGTAATAATTCGGTTTTCAATAATTTCAAGGTGCAATTCTCCCATACCGCTCATTAAGTTTTGACCGGTTTCTTCGTTAATTTCGATTTTAATAGATGGATCCTCACGACTTACTTTCCGAAGTACTTCAATGAGTTTTGGAAGATCACCTGGTTTTTTAGGCTCAATTGCTTTGGTAATAACGGGGTCGAAGATGTGTTTTAATTCTTCAAATGCTTCTTCTGGTTCAGCAGTAATTGTTTCTCCGGCAAAACCAATAACACCTGAAATAGCAAGGACGTTTCCAGCGGGAAGGCTTTCAATAATTTCTGGTTTAACACCGTTGTAGATATAGACGTTTTGAACGCGTTGTCGCACTTTTGCGTTATTAAGCCAGACTTCCATTCCACTTTTAATAGTTCCACTAAAAAGGCGTCCAGCGGAAATATCTTTTCCTGATCGTGGATCAATTACGATTCTGGTAATAACGAAAGCTACTTTTCCGTTAGGGTTACATGAAACGAGGTCTTTTCCAAAGTCGGATTCTGGGTCGCCATGCCACATCTTGTTAACACGATAAGATTGTGCTTCAAGTGGAGTTGGATGATGTTTAATGACCATGTCGAGGATTACTTCATGCAGTGCAGCGTTTTCCCAAACCCAATCTTTACGTTCTTGAGTTTCCATTTCATAAATACGAAGAATGTCACCGAATTTGACACCTTTTTTCTGCATGTAGGGAAAAGATAGTGCCCAATTTTCACGAGCAGAACCGAATGCTACGCTTCCTTCTTGGACATTAACTTTCCAAATTTGCTTGTATTGAGGCTCAGCCATGGATTCGATCATGTTGTTGAATTGGGTTACAAGTGCCATGATTCGCTGTGCAATCTGTTCTGGTCCTAATTTAAGCTCTTTAACAAGGCGATCTACCTTGTTAATGAAAAGAACTGGTTTTACCCGCTCGCGAATTGCTTGGCGAACAACGGTTTCAGTTTGAGGCATAACCCCTTCTACTGCACAAATAAGAACAACGGTTCCATCGATTGCACGCATCGCGCGAGTAACGTTTCCACCAAAGTCAACGTGACCGGGTGTATCAATTAGATTGATTAAATATTCTTGGCCCTGAAATGTGTGTACCATTGATACGTTAGCAGCATCAACAGTCATCAAACGCTCTTGCTCGTCGGCGTGAAGCCATGTTGCCATACCTGCTTGGAGGTCACCTGCGGCTTTTTCGGACATCATACCTGCTGCTGCAAGTAAGTTATCAGTAAACGCTGTTTTTCCGTGATGGATGTGAGCGCTTGTACAAATATTGCGAATTTGCTTTGGATTTTGCGTAATTCGCATAACCTTTTCAACCATTCGTTCTGCCATTGTGTTTTACCTCTAGGAGTATTAATAGTACATTAGCAAAGGGTTTGTTTTTCAAATGTTTCCAAAACTATGGGGTGTTTTGAAAGCGGGGAAGGGGCCAGGATAAGTATAAAATTTGATTCACGTGGTAGACTATTTTTAACTTTATTAATGGGTATTCTAAACAGGCATTCTAAACTAGCTTTCCCCGGATCTATATTCTCTTAAATCCAGTTCATATCTTTTGCTCTATGGCAAGTTTAGAACAATTCGTGGCAGGTTGTGAATCATTACATGAGGTATTTAGCAAAGCGGTGGTTGAGGAAACGAAGCTACGGGTGGAACCATTTAATGTCAGCCGTTCGGGATTTGAAGTACTATCAGCTCGGACTGATTTTGCGCTTGTGAGGGTTGTTGGCAACATTTCTTGTGGGATTACCGGGTATGATGCCATTCATCCGTATGGTGCTTCTATTTATTATACACTTGTGAAATGACTGTATTTTGCCAGGGAGATGATGTTGTTTCCCATAGTAATCCTGTTTTATCACACAAATTGTCGATCGTTTTTTGATCGATGGAGGAAAAATCGGATACCTGAGTTAACTCTTGGACGTCATTTACAATTTGAATGTCATCTAAA
>CAYIEX010000108.1:0-4882 GCA_964362485.1 uncultured Methanosarcinales archaeon
AGACGGAGATGGAATTCCTGACGATCAAGATAATTGTCCTAATGTTGCTAACCCTGACCAGCGTGATTCCGATCGTGATGGAGTAGGAGATGCATGTGAACCACAAGTTGGTCCAAATCATGCCCCAACGCTCAATGATTTTAACAACATTGTCATGCAAGAAGGTCAAGAAATTGACTTGCAAATGAGTGGCCGCGATGCTGATGGTGATCAGGTACGATTCCGTGTGCGTGAATTGTGTGAGGGAAACATTGCAGAGGTTATTTCGTGTAGAATGAGAAATTCACTACACAATGGAATGCTTTGGAGTGATTGGAACATCCCTGCCGGTGGTTCATTTAATGGAAATACGGGAGAATTTTCCTTTGCCCCAGATTTCACATTTGTACGACATCCTGCCGAGGAGCGCGTTGAGAAGCTTGAGTTTGCAGCAACTGATGGAGAATTGACATCACCTTGGCGTCAACTTACAATTACGGTTCTTGATGTCAATCGAGTTCCTATTGCTGAAAACAGAGCTGCAATTACAGAAGAAAACACGCCTGTCGAAGTAGCGTTGCGAGCAACGGATGCTGATGTTGAAGACCGAGCTAGCTTGCGATTCCAAGGCGCAAGTGAACCTGAGAATGGCGGCGTTGTATACCGTGGATCCGAAGTAGTGTATACACCACGTGCAAATTTTGTGGGTGTAGACCAATTTACGTATGTTGCTGTTGATCAAATGAATGGCCGCAGTGCTCCTGCTACGGTGATAATTACTGTTAGTGAAGGTCCTGCTCAGGATAGCGATGGAGATGGTATCCCCGATGAACGTGATAATTGCCCGCGAACACCTAATCCTGGTCAACAAGACAGAGATGGCGATGGTGTAGGAGATGTGTGTGATCTCTTCTTTATCCCACCAGATAGAGACCATGATGGTGTTCCTGATGCAAGGGATAACTGCCCGTACACATTTAATCCGGACCAAGCTGACTTTGATAGGGATGGCGTAGGTAATGCGTGTGAACAAGTCATTGTTGATGATGACATTGATGATGATGGTATTCCTAACGATGATGACAATTGTCCTAATGTCTTCAACCCGGGCCAACTGGACTCGGATCGCGATGGAGTAGGGGATGCATGTGACCAACAAGGAAACCGCGCTCCCGTAATTGTCTCTGAACCAGCTACAACCGGTTCGGTTGATGACGAATATGAGTACGACGTTGAAGCAGTTGACCCCGATGGTGACGAGTTAACATACGATTTAACAGAAGCGCCAGAAGGTATGGAAATCGACGAGGACGGCACCATTACGTGGGTTCCTGACGAGCGCGGGGATTATGAGGTTACCGTTGTTGTATCTGATGGTGAACTTACTGATGGCCAGTCATATATTATTGTTGTAGACACTGGTCGACGCAATGTTATGATTAAGACGGCCCAAGTATCACCTGAAGTGGTCTATGCCGGAGAAATGACTACCGTGAATGTCAACGTTTTCAATAATGGAAATGTGGACCTTCGTGATGTGCGTATGACTGTCCTTTTGCCTGACTTTAATATCCGTTACTCCAGCTCCGAGTTTGACTTGGATTCAGGAGAGGATATGAATTGGCAGGTGCCCGTGGAAGTACCATATGATGCATATCCTGGCGAGTATCTCGTTGAGGTCATGGTACGTAATAGTCAATTCCATGATACCACCTACCGTCAGGTTATCGTCGTTCAATAATTTTTACCTTTTTTATTTTTTGGTTAATACAACGGAAAACAAAAAACAATAATATACTATTCAAGAATGGGGAATGCCTGTAGTCACTTTAGAATGCTAAAAGTTACGAAAGGTTTATATACTACCCCCTATTGAAAAAAGCTACTGAAGCTTTATTTAACAAGATTTGGAGGAAGAAAAAATGAAAAAAAGTCTTTTGGCTTTATTGATGGTGAGCCTACTTGCTTTAACTAGTTTTGTAAGTGCTCTTAACGAAAATAATAATCAACTCGCTTGGGGTTCCCTGCGAATTAACGGTGACTTTGTTGAAGACGGCGATGTTTTAGCTGTTGAAGAAGGTCAAACCTTAGAAATTCGTGTAGGAATCGAAGCTCAAGATGGAGCTAGCGATGTTGAAGTTGACGCAAAAATTAGCGGATATGAGTATTCTGATTATGAGAATATCCAAGATTCCACTCATCTTTTTGATGTTCAAGCTGGCAACACTAAGTATGTTAATCTTGAAGTTACTCTCCCTACTCGCCTAGAGAAAGATGAGTACCTTCTTCGCTTACGCATTATGGATCGTGATGGTAACGACCTTGAGCGAGATATTCGCTTATCCGTTGAACCTACCCGCCACGGTGTACAGATTGCTGATGTAGTTTTATCTCCTGGAACCACAGTTAAAGCTGGACGATCTGTTCTTGCTACTGTTCTTCTTGAGAACCTTGGAGACAAGGAAGAAGATGACGTAAAAGTTACTGTTGCTATTCCAGAATTAGGTGTTATTGCTAGCGAGTTTGTTGATGTTGTTGAAACAGACAATCACAATGTGGACCGCGAGGACGTTCCTGAAATGTTCCTTCCAATCCCTGCTGATGCTGCTGCTGGTGAATACCAAGTTCGTGTCACTGCTCAATATGACGACCTTCGGGAGACTGCTACTAAGACCATGACTATCCGCGTTGTAGCTAACGAGATGTTTGCACCTTCTACCGGTAAGCTTGTTCTTGCTGTTGGACCCGAGATGCAAGCTGTTGCTGCTGGTAGTACTGCTACTTACGGTGTTGCACTAACAAACGATGGCCGAACTTCAAAAGCATATGTTGTTGAAGCTGTTACTGGCGATTGGGCTACTGTACGCGTATCGGAAAGCCTTGTTGTTTTAGAGCCTGGTAAAAATAAGGTTGTGTATGTAGAGGTTACCCCTAAGAACGACGCTCCTGTTGGTGAACATACTGTCTCAGTAAGTGTTCGCAGCGGAAACGATGTTTTGGAAACTGTTCCTCTTAAAGCAATCGTAACAGGTCCTCAAAAAGACGCTCCTAGCCTTCGAAATGGCCTTGAAATTGCATTAATCGTACTGATTGTACTTTTAGTAATTATTGGTCTTATCATTGGCTTTAGCCGACTTAAGAAGGACGACGAAGAGGAGAAAACCTACTATTAAGTAGGCTTTTTTTCTTCTTCCAAATTTTGTTTTTTTTCTTTCTTTTTTGTGAAGATTATTTTTATCTTACTTAACAATTTACGTAACAAATAATTTAGGTAATAATTCTCGATGAAAAATGTTGAATTTAGTGGGCTCGTTATTGTGGGAATTGGTTCAGCGGTTTCTGGCTATTGTGCCGCAAAAGGTTGGAGTTTTGTCTCGCAAGACGTTTTATTATATGGTCCGGCAGTAGTTCAAGGACTGTTTGGTGGGATGGTCGCTACTAACCATAGTTCTAGGCATTTAGATACCCACGCTTCTATTAAAGATTATAAGAACTACTACGAACCAAGGATACGAGTGGGTGTTATGGTAGGAGCGATTTTAGGTGGATTAGAGACCGCCATAGGGTATGGTGCAGCTCACGTGGACTTCTTTCATAAGGTTTAAAACTGCTGTATAAAGGTAGTTTATAGGATGAATATTGCCATTATTGGAGCTGGACCGATTGGTTGCTATGCAGGGTACTTATTTGCACAAGCAGGGCATAGCGTTACTATCTACGAGAATCATCCAAAAATAGGTCTGCCCATTCAATGTACTGGTCTTTTGACACATGATTTTGATCAATTTGGATTACCAACAGAATCATTTCTAGTTAATACTTTAACTCGGATCAAAGTCCACTCACTTTCTCACTCCACCGAAATTGAGCAAAGAGAGTATTTGGTATGTAGGATAAAATTTGATAATTTCTTTGGTAATTTAGCACGTAATGCAGGTGCTACGATCTATTTATCCCATAGTTTTACACGCAAGGAAGGTGAGGAGCTAGTCATTAAGGATTCAAAAAATGAGGTAGAGGTTCGAATAAAACCTGATTTGGTGATTGCGGCAGATGGGCCACTTTCTCCAACAGCTAAAGCGTACGGTTTTTATCATCCCGAGCGTGTGAACTATTACGGTATTCAGGCAACAGTGGAAGGGCAATTTGATCCCGACACATATGAAGCCCACTTTGGTGAAGAGGTGTGCCCCGGTCTTTTTGCTTGGATTGTTCCAGAGTCTAAGACGACTGCTCGTGTAGGGGTTGCGACACTCAAGGATAGTAGACGTTATTTTGACCGCTTTATGAAAGAGAAGGGTTTTAAAGCTACGGCGATACAGGCAGGTACTATTCCAGTCTACTCACCTCTTCAAGAACTCTCACGTGAAAATTGCTATGTACTCGGAGACGCTGCAGGATTTGTAAAAGCAACAACACTAGGAGGACTGATCCCAGGTCTCATGCAGACAAGGATTCTGGTAGATTGTCTTACGAGTGGAAAAAATTACTCGAATGAGATTGCGCCATTGCGCCGACGATTGAGGATGCATTTAAGGATGCATACAATGTTTGAGAGATTTAAAGATAAAGATTGGGATCGGTTAGTGGGATATATGAATCAACCAAGGATTCAAAAAGTACTTGCTCAGCATACAAGAGAGAATCCGTTTCCGATTCTTGTGAAATCGCTTGTGCAAGAACCGCGGTTTGCATATTTTGCGAAGTTTTTGGTGTGAATTTTCTGGTGGAAAAATCATATTTCAATAATGATGACTTTTAGTTGCCCAAAAACACTAGGGCTACCCATGATGGTAAAAGAACACTTGATACGAAAACTAAAAAAAAAAAATTAAAGAAAATCCTGAAAAGTGACTATCCCCCCTAAAGGGATGGAGATTTACGCCACTTTTCTTAGACGGAT
>CAYIEX010000109.1:0-4855 GCA_964362485.1 uncultured Methanosarcinales archaeon
AAATCGGATAATATCATCTTGCACCGTCATAGCTCCTTTTAAGTGGGTGAATGGTTTAAATAGTTTTTGATAGTCCAGAAGTGGCGAAATAGCGGTTAATAGTTGTGATAAAGCCAATTTCTACCCACAAAGAGAACGGCACAGAATATAATTATAGTGATAATAAGCGCCAAGGCTGCGAGAAAATGTCTGTCCATCCCACCAATATCTCTTTTGGCTATAAAAAATGGTGTGAAATACTCTTTAAGGGTAATTTCTAATAGAAAGAAAAATAGAAAGAAAAGTATGTAATTTGAGGTTTTTATATAGAATTATGGAGCGCATTATTTTAAAGCGTGGAGACATCTCGAGTTCATGCTTGAGAAACTGGTTGAAGCGGGTAAGTTTAAACTTTCTTCTCCTCAGGATCAATCTACGGTATATTACATAGCACAAGGGATTGAAATTCTTGAGCCGCAGAGAGCATGTGATCGTGTTTCTCTTCTGATAGAGCAAGAATGGATTTATACAGCGTTTCGGATTCAATTACGAAACGCTCATGCGGGGAGGAATATGAAAGAAAAGGTGGTGTGTTATGAGCCTGGTACCAGGGTATTTCTCCACAATTCATTTCCTTTACCATATCCTCTTATCACAATACAATTTCTTCATTCTAAAGAAAGTAGAATAGAGAGGGAATACGATTTGCTAGAGGACACGGTAGGATGGGACCATATTAGTCTTGTCAAAGCAAGTATTC
Source organism: uncultured Methanosarcinales archaeon (assembly GCA_964362485.1). GTDB lineage: Archaea > Nanobdellota > Nanobdellia > Woesearchaeales > GW2011-AR9 > CAMAVK01. Next base: position 740 of record CAYIEX010000109.1, read on the forward strand.
TCTTTGTGAGTTCAACGCAAGCAGTGTATGAAGTAAAAACTGATGCAAAAGATATTGGAGCTACTATGGAAGTAAATAAAGGTGCAAAGAATAGAACCGTGTATAGGATTAATGACCGGACATACGGCGGGTTGGCGGTTCAGCATGGCGTAAAGGACCATATTGAAATGACTCTTCCTCCCAAAACAGATTATTTGTTTAATCCTATTTTTCGCAAGGTTAACGAGCAATTTATTCATGTATGGAATGGATCTTATTCTCGAGCAATGCCATTTGAGCAGCGACATGTGAAATGATTAAGGTTTTCAAGAAAGCTTATTAATTACCAACTTACAGAAGAAACATGAGAGTTGCATTCTATAACCAAATGTTTGGAATGGATGGGAGAAGACTATGGTCCAGTTTGAAGGGCCATTATGCTGTTCATTTTCAGGATGAACCCAGTATTGCGTACTCCCAAACGAATCTTTGCGAGACGATAAAAACTATTACTTCTGCTGAACCCGAGATTGTAGGAATTAGTGAAATTTTGGAAGGACAAGAGGGTGAAATCTCTGAATATCTAAAACAAGAAAAGTTAAAACATTACTGTTTTGGTAGTGGGCACCGCACAAAATATAGTAATCTTACGATTAAAATTGCCCTAGCTTCACGTTATCCCCTTACCGTTTGTAATGATGGTGAATACCCCCTCCATAATGAAATGGGGGGTGGAGGTGGTTATTTGCATTGTTTTGTTCCGGACCTCAATATAGATTTATTTTGTGTTCATTTAGCGTTACCTACAAAGCGCGAATTGTATCAACAACAACTTCGTTTTCTAAGTGAACAAGTAGGGAAGTGTGCGAATGACGTAATTTTAATGGGGGATTTTAATTATTCGGCAGGACATTTCTTGAAGAATTTTTCTTCTCTTACTTTGTTATCGCAACAACTAAAAACATGCTCTATGACGCCGGGACTGCACCAACTTAAATTTGAAGCCATTGATCATATTTTAGGTCGTGGTTTTGGGACTATTGACTTAGGTACGATTTGTGGGCGATCAGATCATAGATTAATTTGGGTAAAACTAAAAGAAACATAGGAAAAATTGCAGTTCAAACACAACAAGTATTAAAAAGAATCTTTGGATTATCCTTGTCATGCGAGAATTTATCTTATTATCATTAAAAGGAAGCACATCACCGTTGTTTGAACTTGATGAAAAGACGGAAGCAGGACTTATTTGTCGCACGATTGCCAATACGTTATGGATTTCTGCTGGAATTAGACCAGATACAATTTTGCACGTTGTTCTCAATGGTCCACCAGCGTCTCCGCGGGTGATTTCATTTGATGGTTCTCAAATTAAAGACTTGTGGTTTGATGAAAGATCGGTGGCGAAATGTGTTCGAGGGGCACTTGCAGTAGGGAAGGACTTGATAATGCATGAGTGGAAGGATGCAGCACCTGGTATACGTGTGGGAAAAGAGTCATTTGAGTGGTTGGTACAGAATCGCGCCGCATCAGGAAAGCCGCTGTATTACTTACATAAAAAAGGCGACGATGTGCGCTCGATTGATTCTTCTGAAGAGATGGTTTTTATTTTTGGGGACTTGTTTGGGATCCCAAAGAATACCGAGAAACTTCTTAAACGATTGGAGGCTACTCGCGTAACACTTGGACCAACCATGCTTTTTGCATCACACTGCCCAGTTTTGGTGCATAATGAGTTGGATAGGAAAAGGAGCGGGTGGGATTAAAGTTTGAGTATCTTTTTGGTGTATGCTAATACTTCTTCTTTGAGAGGGCCGTTGACAAGAGGAAGGGTTAGCTTTTTTTTATATTCTCCAATTTTACAATCAATTGAGGGTAGGGTGTATGCAGCACCATTTGTTAGAATTTCAAAAACCCAAGTAGCATCACCAACGTGTTTGAATGTGCAGTCAGAAACTTTCTGAGCGATATTTCGGGCCATGCGATTTTGGTCTTGTGTGGTAAAATACATGCTAGGTTGATAGAGAAAGCGATAACCGTGCGATGAAAAATCAGTGAAGGCCATTACGGATTGATTGATAACATGACCAAGGTTTCCTGCAAATGGTGCAGCAATAACTACTTCTGTGATAGGATTGTAATAGAGACCTTCGATGAGGAGCGTGAAGTAATCTTGGGCGATGGCGATTGCTGGTGCGCCGCCAGTGGACCCTCGATCTTGTTCACCCAAATACGTCTTATTCATACAATTGATGATTCCATTGCTATAGTCAGCTGGGGAAAGGAGGCGTTGTTGATTCATTATGTTAAATAATGAGGGAGGGGTTTATAATATTTAATGCAAAATGATAACAATAAGGTTTATCAATTATCTGGAGACATTTATGAAACACTATCGGGATTTACGAGTTGGAGATGTTTGGACCGAGATTGGACTTAAAGATAAATCAGTTACAAATTTTCTAATAAGCTCCTTGTTCTTTGACAAGAGTGGGCCATCTTAAAGCCTCTAAGGAAATCTGCTTATAAGATTTCAAGACCAAAAGGCGCCCGAGGGCCCTGAACTAGAAGTAAAAAGCCTCTGGAGGGATTTGAACCCTCAACCTACTGCTCTTTTGACACAAAGAATGTTCCATCCGTTGTGATATACGAAGCAGTCGCTCTTTTACGCTTCGCGCAATTATTACGTACGCGAAGTACCGTTGAGCCACAGAGGCATATGGAAACGAAAAGGGAAGTGTTTTTTAAATTATGCGGTAATTTGCACAGTTATCACTTTTAAGAGATAATTTATATATTGCGCTCTCTTTTTTCTTTACATGGTTACTACGAGAGCTGCCTGTGCTGTTTCAATTTGTTATTTACGTAGACAGCCTCAATCACCCGTGCTTGATTTACCGAACGAAATCTTTACGGAAGATATTGACTTAGCTCTTGCTCATTTTTATCGCCAAGGAGGAATCTTTCGAACATCACTACGTACCGAAAACAGATTTCTTAATCACTGTAATGAAGCAACCCATAGTTTTGGTAGAATTCTTCTGAATAGACAATATGGAGACGGTGACCAATCTTTTTTTGAAGCACACAATGCAATCTATTTTGATGTACGATCCAATGGGCCTTTTCGGAGTAACTATGGCAATTTTCATAGTCTAGCACTCATTGCAATTCCACAACAAAGCGAGTTTATAGCGATTGATCTAACACACAATATGGCTGATAATAAAGATGAACGACGAGCCGCGTTATTTCATGGTCACGATGCATCTATCTTATTTAGCAGCTTACAAGAGTATTACGGGGGGATATGGAAAGGAGAATTTATTTTTAATCCAGCACGTAATCAATATCTTTGGCTGGATGGAAAAACTATTGAAGATTTTATTTCAGTTGGGTAATCATTTCTTCCTTTGTCTTAAACTTCTTTTGACAGTCAAAACAAACAAGATATTGCTTTTTTGAACCTGATTTTTTGATAATCGTTCCTTTGATTTTCCCTAAAAAGAGCTCAGCAACTTTAGAATTACAGAGTATGCATTTGACCATTTCAATGATATTGAATCGTATGCTCTTAAATTTAACGATATTTTGGAGCGATATTTTTTTAAAGAAACCATCCGAAAAAACCTTGAGTATGGATATCTTATTTACCTATAATATCGGCTTACCTAGAACATATGGCGATATTTTTCACCGTGCAGGAGCATTATTACAGAGAAAAGGCTTCGATGTTGGTCGATTTGGTTTAGTTAGATTTTTTGAAAAATATGACCTCACTACTGATTTTTTAGAACAGGAATTAGAAATTCTTAAGCCGCGGATTGTTATTTCTCATAAGTCAAGCCTTGATTTATCATTTCAAATGGTAGGAATTGAGCCAGAATCTCATTATGGGAGGTTAGCCCAAATGGATATGGAGCAATTTTTAATTTCACAGTACTGGGGAAAAATTCAAACAAATAGTAATTATAAACGAGATGGAACTATTGAATTTAAAGAGGAGTTTATACTTAGAGCACGCAATGAAGCTATACCCCACCCAAAGACAATTCTGCGTAGAGAGGTTCCGTGCCAAGATTGGAATTATAATGTTCTACGCGAAAAATTAAATTGCTCGAAAATGGTATTGAAAGA
>CAYIEX010000110.1:0-1038 GCA_964362485.1 uncultured Methanosarcinales archaeon
AAAAAGACCATTTCTGCAATCAAAAAATTCAGCCAACACCTGTTCAAAAAGTAGATTTCCAGGGTTTATTTTTCGCTCTAAGATGTCATTCATTAAAGTTTTTCTGACCATGTTATTGTATTGAACTACGTCAGGATCGAATGACGATATATGGACAACACCATAAATTCTGTAAGTCGTATTATTAACAGTAGCATGGAGAGGCTGCAATTTTGAAGGTATTAGGGGTGCTGTATTCCTAGTTTCTAGCTTTTCGCTGCGAAGCCTTTTCCAATTGTCGATTACAAGATTCCGGAATTGTTTCTCCGTAGCATTGGGAGAAATTTTTCCTTGTTGCTCGAGCAGATCTCGTAGTTCCTCTGGGGTATTACCTGTTACAAGATCAGCAAGATTTAGATGACTAGTGTACATTACTCCTAGTATAAACTATCTCGTTTATAAATTTAACCACTCGAACATAGTAAAATTGTTCAACCTGGTTTTACAAAAATTCTTATATGGACAGGAAAAATGCTATTTTTCATCATCATCATTCATTGATTGAAATGCTTGGCCCAAATCGATAACGTACTTTCCTTCATCGAGTTTGATGATGAGAGGATCATGCTTGAAGAGATGGACTAAATCAAGTTCATATTTTCCCGGCCCCAAGATACGAATAGATTCTAACTCTAGAATGACGGGACGATCGGGATCAGTATCCATATGAAGAATTTCCTTGACATCATGCTCGATTTGAACTTTGTCATCATTCGAGAGGTTACTCGTCATGACTTTAGCATCCTCAATTTGTTGCTTTTTAACGTAGAAAAAGAGTCGGCAGCCACAGGGACAACCTTTGAGGCAGATGTCCAAATCAGGAACCTTGATTCCACCACCCGAGATCTTACCCTCGAGCTGGAAGACTACCTGCTGGCTGGCTTTACAGTTGGTTCAGGCAGTTTTGACTACTACAATATCACCCCCGGCGCAAGGTCAGTTCACATAGAAAACATCAACCCCATGGGGACAGGCCTCTTCAAGGTCGAAATCTTCGCC
>CAYIEX010000110.1:1048-4770 GCA_964362485.1 uncultured Methanosarcinales archaeon
AACCTTTGAGGATCTCTTGAGAACCGTCGGGGTAAAATAGATTACATCTAACACATTGGTGTGGCATAGGGAAGCAAAGAGGCACCCCTTTAAATTATTGTCGATTCTGCTGATTTGCTAAATGGTCTGTATTAGGATAAATAAGATTTTCATCTTCTATTTCCGTTATTTGCGAATTCTTTGGTGAGAAGCTCAATTTTGTCGGGATTTCGCTCGATTTTCTTTACTATGGAAGCTGGTCCAATGATGGTGAGGCCTTGGCGATCACCTAACAGAAGTGTTGTTACTACTTCGCGCATTTTATTGAGTGTGTCTTTTTTGCTTTTATCAGGATAAATCACGCTTAATTCGATTCCTTTGAAGCGGGGACCAATTTCGCTCATGGTCAATTCAATGAGTTCGGCTTCTTCTTCCTTGCGAAGGCGGCCTTCCATGATGACAATACGATTATCTTTAACAATATTGAGAAGTTTGTTAATTCGTTTTGTAGAAGTAAGGGTTTGAATGTCTTGGTAAGGAACGAATTGAAATGTAACCATGGAAACCTCTTTTTGTTTTCGGTATGAGTGGTAAATACTGATGCTTTTTAAATGTTGTTTTTTGATTGTTACTTTGTAATCTTTGTTTTGGACTAACTCTATTTATTTTACCAGTTGGAAGAGTTGTTCATAAAATTCTTCGACGTTTTTTCCGTATTTAGCAGAGATACCAATAACATTGTATTGTGGAAATGCTGCTTTAATACTATCAATATTGGCTTTACGTAAATCTACTTTATTGGCGACAACGAGAACGGGAATGTTGCGTGCTTGCAAATTGCCCATGATAGTGATATTTACTTGGGAATACGGATCACAGGATCCATCAAGCACGACGACAACTGCGTCCATGTTATCGAGCCATTTGATGGCGTCAATAACTCCTTTAGTTGCTTCTTTTGCACGCTTTTTAGCATCGTTTTTGTTCATCCCTTTACGTAAGAAGTCTTCGTAATCAATTTTGGTGGCAATTCCGGGAGTATCGACAAGAGAGAAAGTTAGTTCCTTGCCTTTTTTGTTCTTAATTGTTACTTGTTCTTTTATTGTTATTTCACGCGTTTCGTGAGCAATGTGAGAAACAGTAGACATTTCTTCGCCGAGCCAATCTTGACAAACACGGTTGGCAAGCGTTGATTTTCCACCATTTGGAGGTCCATAGAGGCCTAATTTGAGCTGAGTTCTTCTACTAAATGGGTTTAAATTGAGCTTTTTTAGAATTGTAGCCCAGAACGATCCAGCCATGCATTGCACCTCTCTTGTAGATGGGAAGTTAATCGCTTTGCTTCTTAAAGTTTGTGGTGGTGGAGTGGAGAAGGTGATAGACAGGGATACGGGTGTACACTTTGGCACGTTACTCTTTTCACGGTGGCGGGTTCTTTATACGGTCTGATAAAGAATAGTTTAACTACTTGTTGTCACCACAAGCTTTATTACCTTTGTTTCTTTTGCTTGTTATGGATGGTAGAGCGTCATTTAGTTATTGATCATTTGAAGCTAAGTTATGAGGGTCTTTTTAATGCAGCGGAGCTTTACAATCTTATCGTGAGTTTTTTCTATGAGAAGGGTTGGGATTGGTATGAGAAGATGAATGAGGAGCAGGTGACGCCTACGGGAAAGCAAATTAGGATACTTATCGCGCCCTGGAAGAGTTCTAGTGATTATCATAAGCTTACGATTCACATGAAAATTCATATGATTGATGTGCGTGATGTGGAAATAGAGCAGGATGGGAAAAACATTAAGGTTAACCATGGAATTGTCCGCATTACGTTTGATGCATATGTTGTTTCAGATCGTAAAGGGAAATGGTCCAGAGATCCACTCAAATGGTTTATTGGAACTGTTGCGGAGAAGTATTTTTTTAAAGATCATTTTGCTAAATTTCAACGCTGGGTTACAAGCGATGTTGATGATTTGCATAATAAGGTAAAAACATATCTTAATGTTTTTAAGTATAATTATCATCAGTGAGACTATGGGAGAGAGCAATCTTGTTATTAATAACCGGGAACTGCACTATAAAGGGATATTTCGTGCTAGTGATTTATTCCAAACCATTAACAAGCTTCTGACCGAGCGCGGTTATGGAAAAAATGAGAAGAAAACGGAAGAAGTGAATACCGAAGAAGGTCGAAGATCCTATATTGAGCTGAGACCCTCAAAAGGAAAATCAAATTATATCTCGCTGCAAATTCGGATTAAAATTACATTAGACCATGTTACTTCAGTTGTCGAGGATGTTAATGGTGTACCTAATCGGTTTGAGAAGGGTGATATTGATATCTCGTTTGATGGATGGGTGAAGACTGATTATAGTGGTCGGTGGACACAGCACCCCTGGGTTTATTTTATGAAAGGAATTATCAATAAATATGTCTATCAATTTCAATTGGAGTCAAAACACGCAAGTGAGATTTTTGTGGATACGGCGTATGTGTATGCAGGTATTCGTAATTTGTTGAATTCTTATTCTGGCAAGAAATCTAAACCTATTTCTGAGGATGAAGTTAAGAAAATGGTTGAAATGCAACTTGGCGAAGATATGAAGAAAGATTTTGGGGAAAGTACGTGGTAGATGGATATACTATGTACAAGACATGCTGAAAGTCGTTTGCGAGAAAGAGGGATATCCAACGGACCAGTAGTAGATGCTATATAAATCCCCCACTATATTATCTAAAACGTGGGAAGAACTATTTTCAGTTAAATTTTTCTGAAGGTTTATGTTTGGATGGTTAGGATCTATTTTGTTGTATTTTTACTCTTTTATGGTTTATTGCTTTCATACCAAAGCTTCAAATAGTAATTTTACTTTTCCCATAAAAACAACAAAGATGGTAACTTTATACATTTCCATACCGGACAAATTAAATGCAGAAATGCTTAAGCATAACAACATTAATTGGTCGGCTGTAGCCTGTAAAGCATTTGAGGAACGTATTTGTCAAATTCAAACCCTTAGGAAACTGGCTGCAAAAAGTAGATTATTGCAGAAGGATGTTGATGAATTCTCTGATACAATTAATGCCAACGCTTCTCAGAAATTTATGGACTGGTAACTGTTATTAGTCTACAATTAATAATAAAAATAATTCAATGCAGCTTGTCTAATGTTGGTTTGTGTTTTGCACCGTACATGGTGAACGCCAATCGCGTTAGTTGGTCATAGTGGCCATGTAGTTCTTTGGGCGCTGCTTGACTAAGGAGTGCAAAGTATCCTGGCATAATTTTTTCAAGACCTGCGTCATCGAATCCTAATTGGCGGATATGTCGCTCGGCAGCAAGGTAATGTGCGGCAACTTGCGGCTGCACATGATGTTTGGATGCGAATGCTGCTATGGGGTCATCCATTTTTTGGTCAAGATAACTGCCACTTCGGTTTTGTGGGCCTTGGGGTAGTCTGCTTTTTCCAACACGGCTATCAAGATTATCGTAGAGGGATCCTCTCGCTTCATAGCCGGGTCTTTTTGTTGTGCCATGGAATTCATTTCCATGTCCGCCCCCGCAATGTGAGCATCCACCACTTGTTTGCAGCGGAATTGCGATGAGGGCATACAATCCGCCGGTAGGTCCGGACGGAGTTCCATATTGTCCCATTTCTGTTTTCATATCCTACTAGAAGTGAATTTTGGTTAAATAGGTTGTGGAAGAGCTGGCAGTGCTCCCCTTCGTACTTGTCCGGCT
>CAYIEX010000111.1:0-4591 GCA_964362485.1 uncultured Methanosarcinales archaeon
GGTTCTTTGGCAGATTCTTTAAAATTCGATATGGATTTATCTCACTCCAGTTTATTGGTAAGACGATATGTCCTTTATTATTAAATTCGTAGTGTGTTTTACCCTGCGAATCAATTACGATATAGACAAAGCGGATATTCTCAATTTTTTCTTTGGGAAGATTTTCTAAGATAATAACATTCTTTTCAAACCAGGCCATAAAGGTTGGAAAAACCTATGACTATAAAAATAAATAGGTCTCTTCCTATTTGGATACTATTTGTGGGGGTAGACCTAATTTTTATTGTGCGTCTGAAATTGACTCTCTAATTCTACTACTTGCAAAGAGGTGAAAATGAGGTTTTCCAGAACTTCTTCTTTATTGAGCATTATCCCCTGAGGTGAGCAACGGCAGTAAATTGGCCTTGGGAAAGAATATGCTAGTCCTATTTTTCTGCTACAATATGGGCAGTGGTAGGTGGGCATGGGTTTAAAATAAGTGGACCTGGCGAGAGTCGAACTCGCTTCTCACCGCTGCCAGCGGTAAATAATAGCCGGTATACGACAGGCCCGTAGAGTTTTGGGAAGAGGGTTATCTTTTAAATCTTTCTTTGCGAAAACGGAAGGTTTTTATAAGTTAAAGATCAGTTTTCGTCATGGACAAATCCATTTGGTTCACATTGATTGTTTATCTACTTGTTTTGGTTGATTTGTTCCTTGTTATGGTGGATTATAATTTTTCTAATTCAACTGTGTTAATCCTTGTTTATTTAGGAATAATCTTAATGTTAGTAGTATTTGTCAGCTGGATTGTTTTTTCTATTAGATTGATTATACAAAATGAGATGGGTTCTCGTTTCGTTGGTATTATCTCACTTGTGATTCCTAGTTTGTTTTTTGCGTTGAGCTTTGCTATGATATGGTTGGATAATCTATCTGGTAGTGTAATTATTGGGTTCAATATTATTTTGAATACTGTCTTGTTTTTAATTGCAGTAGTAAAGTCATATCGCGCCAAAATTATGGGGGCTATACCTGCTTTGTCCCTGATGGTATTACTTATGTTTCTTATTGTAGCGGGATCTATTTTTATTCGAAACCAATTTGTAAGTATAGCATAGAAACGTGATTAGTATTGCATTGCAAGGTGGTTAGTTTTCTTATACCATATCAACGGGGTTATTTTTCTTTTCAATATGCTTCAAGCACCCTATATAATCCCCTATGAGCATGACGAATGTGAATTTTATCTTTGGCAGGAAGATTGTTCACCAAATCATAGAGCTAAAATTCGGGAATAGTGAGTTCTAGTTTTGTAGTCTGAGGCGAGTAGCGCACGAGTTGCGCAACATTGTATCTCCAAAACAATATGTCTTCTCAATCTTTCTCTCGTATACCAAAGGACTGAAATTTTGGTACAAAATTTCTGCCCTTTGTATATACAACGGACAGATGTTTGTGCGATTAGTTCAGTCCGTTAGTATACGTCATTGTGATCCCTCCTATTTCTTAGATGACTGCTGTGCTTTGTAGGTCTTTTCAACTAGCGTGTAAAGATCCCGAAGGCGACCATCAAATGTTTCATCTTGATAAACATCATATTCATTAGTAGGTGCTAACCGAAATATCCAGCCCCAACCTACCCCGTACTTATATCTTCCATTGCAATTACGTCGGAAAACTTCTACAGTCCGATCCTCCTCACTTAAACGTCCACGATACACATCATTCCTTGGAGGGTATAGAGCGAACATTCCAACTTCCTCAAAGATTGTGTCCGCTTTCCAGGTAACTTCTGCAGCAGCAGCTTTAACTCTGTCAATTAAATCAGTTTTCATTTTTGTCATTGTGATCCCTCCTATTTCTTAGATGATTGCTGTGCGTTGTAGGTCTTTTCAACTAGTATGTACAGATCTTGAAGGTCGCCATCAAGTGATCGGTCTGGAAAAACATCATTGTCGTTAATCGTTTTTGTCCTAAATACCATATTAGTCCAACCTACTCCGTATTCAGATTTTCCTTCGCTGCGATATCTGAATACCTCTACATCCCGATTAAAGGTCCGATTCAAACATCCACGATACGTATCGTACCCTGGAACAAAGCCTTTACTTCCCTCGATAACCGCTTTCCAGGTAACTTCCGCTACTGCATTTTTAACCATATCAATTAAATTACTTTTCATTTCTGTCATTTTTATCCCCAAGAAGTAGCAAAATAACTACCTATTTAATTACGTGTTGTCGGAAAAGCGACAACAATCCTATTTGCCCTTACGAGAATTAGATTTAGGCTTCGATGCTGCCAACTTCCAGAGAATTTCAAAATGTTTTGTATAACTGTCTGCAAGAGCAGCGCTACGAATCTTGATCACACTTAATGGTTCCCAGATCAAAATAGCAACGTTATCACCATATACATATGTAGGCGTTGGATTAAACGATTCACGTGGCAGGTAACGATAAATTGCTGTCTCATAAGGATAGACAAATGACACGTCATCACGGGTAAGAATTCTTTCTCTAAATTTCTTCTCTTTTTCTTTGCGGAAAAACTGGTCCATAAAAATGCCGAACTTCTCCTGAAACATGCTCTCATCAATGCCAAAAATGACATAGTCTTTCCCTACTCGTACCACATCATTAAGTAAACTCTTCACTCCTTCCGTGCCTTTGTATACTTCGACATGAATTTCTTCTCGTTGTAAAGAACCAATCTTAATCAATTGGGGAAGTACATCTAATACTGTCTCTTCTTTTTCCTTAACATATTCAAGTAATTTTTCAGGGCTAACTGCGTTATAATATTTGATTCCTGTCTTTACTACATAGGTAACCAACCCTTTGTTAAGCAACTTCTCCACGAAGTCATAGATAGTAGTACGATGGAGATGAGTTTCTTCTTTGAGCTTACTCACTGGCACTGGTCCTAATTTGAGAAGAGCAAGATAGACTTTTGCTTCTCCGTCGCTGAGACCTATTTTGTGCAGTGCTACAGATAAATCCATCAATACAGAACTGCTCTGCAGGTATAAGTACTTTTCCAAGGTGCCAACTACCCAAACCTTAATAAAAAATGAGATTATAGCATGTTTTATGAAAGAGGCGATTCGACGGGAGATCATTTATGACTTGCAAGAGTCGATTCGAATTTTAGAAAAACCTGAAGAGAGTGATATTGAAGAACTGAAAAAGTTGAGCGATCATAGTATTGAGGATGTTGCTGTTCATAAAGATCTGGATGTTATTTCTGTTACTGTTCTAATTTATTCACTCTATAAAATCATCCCTAGTCTTAGTAAGGACAATTATAGTCAAGTATTGAATCTACTCGGGGAAGCGAGTAAAAGTATTCAAGGAAAGAATTTTGGTCAGTATAATCAGTCAATAAAGAATTTATTTACTATTGTTGAACAAAAAGGATCTGGCGTACGCGAACATCTCTCTACGGTTATGCAAGCGGCACGGATCAAAAAAGGTACGGTTCTTTTGCAGCATGGTTTATCTATTGGTCAGGCAGCTGGTTTGATGGGACTATCGAACTGGGATTTACAGCAATATGCTGCAAAAACAACGGCATATGAACCTATATCACAGACACTGGATATAAAAAAGAGGTGGGCGGTTGCAGCCAAGATATTTGGAGTATGACACCAATGCTTTTTTTTGATACTGGACCGATAATTTCTCTTACGATGTCTAAATTAGATTGGATTCTACCTCCGCTTAAAGAAAAGTTTGGTGGTAAGTTCTATATCACTCCTGCTGTATACCGTGAGCTTATTGAGAGACCACTACAAATTAAACGATTTCAGTTTGAAGCTCTCAATGTGATGAAGATGGTTCGTGAAGGACTTTTTGAAGTATACACGAAGGTTCCAAAGCGACAGGTGGGATCACTTATTTCTCTTGCGAATAATTCTTTTTTAATCGATGGCAAACCAATGGATATTATCCAAGAAGGAGAAATGGAGTCGATTACGTGTGCGTTGCAAGAAAAGGCTGCGGGTCTGGTGATGGATGAGCGAACATTGCGGCTTCTCATTGAGGATATGTCTGCGATTACTGAACTACTTGAAGCACGGTTCCAAAAAAAGGTGATTGCAGATAAAGTCAAAATTAAACAATTAAATCAGAATTTGGCGGGTATTCCAATCATTAGATCTATTGAACTTGTTGCGGCTGGATATAAAATGGGTATATTAGATTCGTACCTTCCACCTGGAAAGGGAAATAGGGATGCTCTTTTGGAGGCGGTACTTTGGACGGTAAAATACAACGGTTGCGCAGTTATTAGTGAAGAAATTGATGAATTGAAGAGAATCTTAAATCCTTAATCTGGTTTTGCTGGTTTTCCTTTATTTTGTTGATTCGGTGTATATTTTGAAATTGTTAAGGATTGCCTGCCAACCTTCACGCTGCATTTCAATGGAGTTCGTTTTTTCAGCGTCAAAGAGAATGGTGATTTTCGTTTCAGTAATGGTGTCTGTAAATGTTACTTTGACTTTCCTATTGTCATCCATAGTATACGCGATGAACTGATTTATTTTTACTTCGTCATATACCAAAGGACTGAAATTTTCGTATAAAATTTCTGCCCTTTGTATATACAA
>CAYIEX010000112.1:0-1821 GCA_964362485.1 uncultured Methanosarcinales archaeon
CCTTGGCATGGTGAAGTGAAATCAAAGGGCGAGATGAGTGTACGTGCCGCAATTACTGCAATTCAAAAACATGACACCACAAGCAACATCCTACACGCTTGTATTGCCTATACGGGTGACGTTGATACTGTTGCCGCTATTGCGCTAGGCCCCGCTTCCAAAAGCCGAGAAATCCAACAGATTCTCCCTCGGAGTCTGTATAATAATCTTGAAAACAAAAAATATGGAAGAGACTATCTTCTTGAAATAGACAAACAGTTACTCGAACATTTCAAATAACAGCGTTAAGAAGACAAAAAAACTACTTTTGAGTGATAAATTTATAAATAATCTTATTTTTTCATTTTCTATGGCACCTCTTGATCCACATTTAAACGCTTTAGAACGGGATTTCTTTGATACAGCAGCAGAAGATTTCGTGGCACGTGAAGAGCAATTCGTCCAACCTCGAAGACCTGATAGCTTACTAGCTAAACTTCTTGGTGGTAATATAATTTACATAGAAGAATCAACAAACTTCCCATCACGAGCTCAACAGACCCCCTTCACTTCTCCAGCACCAGAACAACCGCATGTATCCTACCACCCACCCATCCAGTCCTCCACACCTATTCCACTAACAGCTGTAACATATGAATCAGTCGAAGCAGAAATTCTCGCCGCAGACCCGGATGATAATATTGCAGGGTTTATGGGTTTAGACTATATTGCAGCCATGATTAGAACCAATCAAACTGCTCCACCACAAATTGATGGAGAACAACCTCTAAAATGGGATCCATTGACACAACTACTCTTGGCAACACCACTCGAACAATTTGATAAATTATGGAATTTTGATGAATAAGGTGAAAAGATAAAAAAATCTATTTCCCACCAACCAGCGACAAACGCATTTCCACTTCATGCCAATCAATCACCTTAAACAGCGCTTCGATGTAATCAGCACGTTTAATCCCATAATCAGTTAAAAAAGCATGCTCAAAGACATCAAGTACAAGAAGCGGCGCACATGTGCTTAAATGACCAACATCATGCTCATTAATCCAGCAGTTCATAAGACGACCAGTCGAAATATCAAAATATAACACGGCCCAACCAACACCACGCATGGCGCATACTGCTCGCATTTCTTTTTCCCATGCTTCAAATGAACCAAATTCCGCTGCAATCTTTTTCATCAGAACTGTATCTTTATGCAGACCATGGGCACTTTTATTTAAATTAGCAAAATACAACTCATGAAGACGCATACCATTAAACTCCCAGCCAAATCGTCGTTTTAATTCAGCGAATTCGGGTGTTGCTTGCTTACCATCTTTAGTCATCATAGCAACGATATCCAGAAGTTTGTTGGTATTGGTTACATAGCCTTGGTAGAGCGTGAAATGATTTTTCAGTAACGTGTCACTAAAGCCAGGAAGGCCAAGTAGATGATCAAAGTTTTTTGCGTCGTATGCCATTATATCCTCCTATTAATATTACTGTTTAGAAACCCTCATTAAGCCCCGGTCATAGTAAGATCCTAGCCGTAAACTTAGTTCTTCAACATAGTGTGACATTCTATCATAAATCCGAGAATTTCCCTCATTTCGTTGATGGTCTTGTAACAAAGGATCAATAATCCATCTTTTATCAGTATCATATCGAACCTTTATTTCTTCTGTCTCTCCACCACCATAGTGAAGCTTTGCTGATAGCAAATGAAGTCCGGCATCGGGTCCCGATTCAACATCAAGCGCTACTTCACAGGCAATATCATCCAAATCAAATCGAATTGATTCTCTCATTATATTTTCCCCACTAAATCCATTCCGGGTC
>CAYIEX010000112.1:1831-4576 GCA_964362485.1 uncultured Methanosarcinales archaeon
TTCCGGGTCGCAACGTCTTAGCACCAGGTTGCCAATTTGCAGGACACACTTCACCACCATGCTCACGAACAAACTGTGCAGCTTTAACCTTTCGTAACAACTCAGCCGATGATCGACCAATACTGTTATCATTGATTTCAAACGCTTTTAAAACCTGATCAGGATCAATTATAAACGTCCCCCGCAAACTAAGCCCCTCAGCAGCGATATATGTACCATACATCTTACAAATATTACCTGTTGGATCAGCGAGCATCGGAAACTTAATTTTACCAATTGAGGCACTATGGTCATACCAAGCTTTGTGAACAAATACCGTATCAGTACTCACACTTAAAACTTCAACTCCCATTTTCTGTAATTCAGCATAATGATCAGCAAGATCACTCAATTCAGTTGGACAAATAAATGTAAAATCAGCAGGGTAAAAAAACAGAACAACCCATTTTCCTTTAAAGCTGCTTGATTTTACAATGATTTCTTTGCCACTGTGAAATGCTTTCGTTTCAAACTGTGGTGCTGGACTATTAATGTGTGGTGTTTTTATCTCTTCCATAATGACCTCCATAGAACATGACTATTTATGTAGAATTCCCTTTGTTTTAAAGATTGTGGTAGAGTCCATAAATCAGATCAATTTGACCACTTCCAAAAGACTAATACTTCCCATTTTAAGATCGCGAGGTAGGAAATTATATAAACCTACGACTGCCTGTTAACCTAAATCGAAAAACTCAAGTTTTTCGTTTGGAATATTTTTACTGATATTCCTAAAACAAAAAGGTGGTTGCCATGACAATCGTAAAGATTAATATTCATAAAATTGCAGCTGAACGAAGTCTGTCATCAAAAGGCGGACAAGTCCGCATTAACAACAACGTTACTCTTAAAGATGTAGAAGAAATGGATTTCTCGGTTGAAGGCAAACGCGGCCTCAAGTTTACTTTCGGCTTTAGCTGTACCTACGAACCTGATCTTGGCTCAATTAGTGTAGAAGGACAAGTGTTGTACATCAACGAAGAAAAAAAAGTTGAAGAAATTAAAAAAGGCTGGGATAAGGATAAAAGAATCCCATCACCCGTTATGGAACAAATCGTTAATGCTGCGCTTCACAAAGGCAACATCCAAGCAATCAAAGTAAGTGAGGAAGTCAATTTACCTAGTCCGCTTCCATTACCCAAGATAAAGACAGCAGAGACCAGCAAGTAAGCATATCTAAAGAGAACTTTGTGAATAAGTTTGCCTAAAAAATATCAACTATGCAAACTTCTCTAAATATATTTTTTATACAATACTTTCTTATAGTATTTTTTTCGCATTTTACTAAATGTCACTTGAAGAAGATGTATATAGAGATCATGAGGCTCATGATTTTCGCCAGACCCAAGACTCATTTTTCCCCCATACAGAACCACCACACCATAAGCTAAGAAATCTTGAACGCTATCTTCCCGGCATATCATCACAAACAAAGATATTTGCAAAACTCGTATGCGACTATATAGAGGAGCGTGTAGAACAACCACTTACACCAGACCAGTTTACAGTAATGTATCTTGACACCATAGATTTTCTACGCCATAATGATATCCCCACATCGATTGCGGATCCGCAATACAGAGAAATTGCTGGACTCTCGCCAGTCTATTACGGATCACTCAAAGGACTTATTCGCAGAATTGCTCCAGTTATTTTTCCTGGAGAATTCGCATCAGAAGTTATCAAAAAATATGAACTATACAAGTAAGGTGGGATTGCTCCCCCCTACCCTTTTACATTTCCGATTGGTTTTAATGCAACCACACGCCTTGTGATACCTGCCGCCTCTAAACTATCAACAACGACTTCGATATCTTTGTATGCCTTCCCAGCTTCTTCAGCAAGACCTTCCATGGTTGATCCATGAACATATATTCCACGTTTCTCCATATCACGCTGCAGATCAGCACCACGAATTTCTCGCTTGGCTTTTGCGCGGCTCATTGTCCGGCCGGCACCATGAGCAGTGGATGCAAAGGTTTCATCTGCGCCATCAGTACCAACCAATAAATAAGAGCCCGTTTCCATCGATCCGCCTAAGATAACAGGTTGACCAATTTTACGATACTTTTCTGGTAAGTCAGCCGCCCGAGACGGACCAAACGCCCGCGTTGAACCCTTGCGGTGAACGAGAACTTCTTTAATTACACCATCAATCTTATGCTTCTCAATTTTAGCGATATTGTGAGCAACATCATAAACCACATTCATCTTCATTGCTTTTGCATCTCGTCCAAACACTTCAGCAAAGACTTCTCTAATTCGATGCGTAATAACTTGCCGGTTGGCAAATGCCATATTTGCAGCACACGCCATAGCCGCATAATAATCCTGTCCCTCAGGTGATTGAAAAGGAGCACATGCAAGCTCTGGATCCAAAACTTTAATCCCATACTTAGGCATGACATCTAAAAAAACACGAAGATAATCCGTACCAATCTGATGACCAAAGCCACGCGAGCCACAGTGAACCATAATAACAATTTGACCAGGACCCGTAATTCCCATTACCTTCGCCGCTTCATGATCGTAAATATTACCCTCGCGAACTTCCTGAATTTCCAGATAGTGATTGCCGCTTCCCAGTGTTCCTAATTGATCAAAACCCCTCTTCACTGCACGATCAGAGACTTTATCCGGATTTGCACCTTTAATTTTTCCCTGATCTTCAATATGATCGATGTCCGATTCCCAGGCATAGCCATT
>CAYIEX010000113.1:0-4539 GCA_964362485.1 uncultured Methanosarcinales archaeon
GGAGACCGAGGTTGTATCTACAAATCCTGAGCCGAGTCCTTCAGCTAAAGAATTCCCTCCGAGTGAGCCACAACAGCTAATACTTGAGCGAAAAGAAGGCTCTACGGCAATTGGGGGTAAAGCGATGAGCGATGGCTCGGATGTACTTGAAGCAACGACAACCATTCATCAAGGTGGTTTAGTGGTTTTTAATGTGGTATCATCCCGATCGCAAGAGGAAGAGATGCACGAAATAACCGTTGAAGAGGTTACTATCAATTCAGCAACGTTTACTATTCGCAGTAACCCACAAACAATTACACTACGTGTTGGCGAAGGTACTCGTCTTGATTTAGATGGCGATGGAACTCATGATTTACAAGTAACTCTTAATAGTGTTGATATGGGAGAGAAGAGTGTGAGTGTGACTTTAACATCATTGCATGTTCCAAATGATACTTGGAAATCACCTTTTACCAGTCTTTGGGTAGTTCCAATTTTAACACTCGTTCTTGGTGTTATCGTTATCTTTTTAGTGATTGGACGAAAACGAAGTGAGGATGAGCTATAGGATTTTTTATTTCATTTTTTATATTATTCACTTGTCTTCATCCCGCTGGCTTTTGATTCTTCCCATCCTGCTGGTGTGATTTGGATGAATTCTGCATTCTTGTGCATTTCATCTATTGTTCGAGCTCCGCAATAACTCATGCCGGACTGAAGACCGCGGACAAGACCAGCTATTACATCACTTACAGGTCCTTTGTAATCAACGAGTACGGAGACACCTTCTACAAATGTTTCAAAACGTTCTTTGATTTGCACACCTGTTTCAAGCTCCTTGCGTTTGTGGCTACTTTCATATGATGCGCTTCCATGGTATTTCTTGTACCGTTTGCCATCTTTCATAATAATCATTCCAGGTGCTTCATCCGTTCCCGCGAATAGAGCTCCCGAGAAAATGGTACTTGCACCGGCGCCAATAGCTTTTGCAACATCACCTGATGATTTAAGTCCTCCATCTGCGGTTACAGGAACATTGTATTGCTTTGCGACGCTGGCAACATCCATAATGGCGCTTAGTTGTGGAACGCCTGCTCCTGCGATAATACGAGTTGTGCAGACGGGAGAAGGCCCAATGCCTACTTTAAGACCATCAGCTCCTGCTTCGATTAGATCTTTGGCTGCCTGTGCTGTTGCAATGTTGCCTACCATTATGTCGGTTGTAAAGTATCGTTTGAATTCTTTAATCCGCTCGATTACTAGATCGGAGTGGGCATGGGCAACATCAAGAACAATACAATCTGCACCTGCTTCGATAAGTGCTTGAGAGCGATCAACAGTGTCCTTGACTCCTACTGCTGCAGCAACTCGGAGTCGGCCTTTATCATCACGACAGGCATTTGGCCAATTTTCCAATTTCTTAATGTCTTGAGTGGTGATAAGTCCTCTTAGTTTATCCTTTTCAAGAAGAGGAAGCTTTTCAATACGGTGGGTATGCAGAATTTTTTTGGCTTCTTCTAAGGGAATTCCAAAACGAGCAGTAATTAGTCTGTCCTTGGGTGTCATTATTTCAATTATTGGTCGTTCTAAATTTTCTTCAAAAAGATAATCTCGTGAGGTGAAAATACCGATCAGTTCGTCTTTGTGTATTACTAGTAAGCTCGTTACACCTTCTTTTTTCATAATCTGTGTTGCTTGGGCTATGGTAATTGTAGGGATAACGCAGAGTGGATTTTCAATAACATAACTTGTGCTTCGCTTGACTTTTATTATTTCTTCAATCTGCTCTTGAAATGAACCAAATTGGTGGATAGTTCCGATTCCACCCTCACGTGCTAGTGCGATGGCCATTTTATGCTCAGTAACTGTCGCCATGTTCGCACTAATTAGGGGAATGTTAACTTTAATGTTACGTGTCCACCACGATGTAACTTGGGCTTCACTGCGAGAAGATAGGGGTGTGCGTTTAGGGACGAGAAGAACGTCGGCGAATGTTAATCCTGTTTTCATGGCTATCACCGATAAAGAAGGAGTGAATCTTTCCTTTATAATCATTGTGGGGATATAGAAGTTATTGATTTTGTTACTGGTTGCTATGATCTTATTATCTGTTTTGGTAATGATTACTCCGAGATGATACTCCAATATGATACGCCATTTGGAATGTGCCTAGGAGGATGTACTCTGGGGTTAGTTCTACTTTACAGAAGTCTTTTTAATGTAGTTCCTATTTTAATTTAGGATGGCTCTTTTTACGACTACATATGCTCCGAAAAATACTTCTCAAGTATTTGGTCAACAGATGGCAGTGTCACAGCTACGCGACTTTGTGTTGAATTACAAAACTCAACGGCAGCGCGCAGCTCTTCTCCTTGGTCCGATGGGCTGTGGTAAGACTGCAACAGTCTATGCTCTGGCGGCGGAGTTGGGCTATGACTTACTTGAAATTAATTCGTCGGATTTACGTGATGAAGAAGGAATGAAGAGTTTTCTTGGGGCGGCTCTTGGTCAGCAATCGCTTTTTTTTACACCTAAAATTATTCTTATCGATGAGATTGATAATGTATCGGGTAAATTGGACCGTGGGTGTATTCCAGCGATTGTTAGTTTACTGGAGAAAGCACGTTTTCCAGTGATATTAACTGCAAATGATGTTGATGATAGTAAATTTAAAGCGCTCGTTAAGATATCACTTACGATTGAATTTCATAAGCTGGAGTATCGAACAATTGCTCATGCTCTACAATGGGTATGTGAGCAAGAAGGTATCAAAACGGAAGAAAAGGCAATTAATTCACTTGCACGACAAGTGGATGGTGATTTGCGTGCTGCGTTAATTGATTTACAGATATGTTCTTCAGATAAACGTTTCTTATTTGAGAGAGTGACCATGCTTTCGGAGAGAAAGCGAACGGATTCAATTCTTAATGCACTTTCGATTATTTTTAAATCTTCATCTGTGGATAATGCACTTCCTGTTTTGGATGATCTTGATGTTGATATGAATGATGTTTTTTTGTGGGTTGATCATAATTTACCCAGTGAGTATAAAAGTGCTGCGGCACTCGCACGTGCATATGAATCACTTTCACGCGCAGATGTATTCCAATCGCGAATCCGCAGGCAACAACATTGGCGTTTTTTAGTGTATGTTAGTAATCTTTTGACTGCGGGCGTGTCATCGGCAAAAGATGAGAGGAATCCTGCGTTTGTTCCGTATAAACCAACAATGCGGATATTGCGCTTATGGCAGGCGAAGATGAAGCATGCGAAGCGCAAAGACATTGCGGCGAAACTTGCACTCAAGACTCACAGCTCGGCAAAGACGGCGTTTAGTCAGGTTCCATATTTACGTGCCGTTATGAAGGGTTCAACTGCAATGAAGATTGCGCATGAACTTGATTTATCTGATGAAGAAGTGGAGTGGTTAAAGAGTTAAGTGAGGAATAGATTGGTTCAAATTTGAGGGCCGAATTATAAGAAGAGATCTTAAAAAGGGGTATAGGGTCTACTTTTAAATATCTTATTTACTTGTCCATAATATGTCGAGCAAACCTGAGCTCTTGTCATTTTGGGAGAAAAATGGGATTGTGAAAGATCGGCGCCTACTTGAAGCTTTTGCATCGGTTCCTCGAGAAGCGTTTGTGCCTCAATATGGTGATGTTGCTTATGAAGATCGGCCATTACCTACAATTCGAGGTCAGACTATTTCACAGCCAACAACGATAATGGTGATGATGGAAGCACTCGATGCTCTGTCAGATGAGAAAATACTTGAGGTTGGTGCGGGTGTTGGGTATCAGGCGGCCCTCCTTGCCTATCTAGTTGGGCCCAAGGGAAGAATTTTTTCAATGGAAGTGGTTCCAGAACTGGTGCATATTGCCAGGCATAACATGGCGGCGTTGGGATATCATAATGTTACTATCTTAGAAGGGGATGGTTCACAGGGATTTCCACAAGAGAGTCCGTATGATAAAATTATTATTACGGCGGCGTGTCCAAGTATTCCTGTACCGCTTGTTAAGCAAACAAAAGAAGGCGGTGTCATTGTCGCACCTATTGGGGATAAAGAGGATCAAGTGATGGTAAAAGCTGTTAAAAGAGGTGCTGGATTGGAATATGAGTTTTTAGGTCCGTTTAAGTTTGTACCGCTGAAGGGAAAATATGGATTTGAGAAGGACGGAGGGGATTAGGATTAGGAGTTTCTTTATTTATCCGTAATTAGATAATCTAATCAGATAATCTACACCACTGAATTCGTGGCAATGCGTGGCGAGTTTGCTTGCAAGGGTAAGATATTTTTGGTTGTAGACTGTAATATCTCCACTGTATGCATAGTTAGCTTTTTCTGGGTTTAGTGAATGAGATATAAACCATAAGGAGTAATCACTGAACCATGTCCGTTCTTTGATTCGTATTTGATATCGGTAATTTTCGCACAGAAAGTAGGTCCAGTCGAAACCTGGCCATTCGCCTATACCATTTGCTACTTTGAGTAGAGGGTAGTCAGCAATTTCGTAGAGGACGATGGCATGGAGTTTTTGTGCGGTTTTTTGG
>CAYIEX010000114.1:0-4095 GCA_964362485.1 uncultured Methanosarcinales archaeon
AGAGTCGGGCATGCTTGGTTTAGTTGGTGGTATTGTTGGTGTAATCTTAGGGGTTGGTATTGCCAAATTAGTAGAATTCGCTGCATATCAAGCCTTTGGAACATCACTTATCCAAGCAACGATTCAACCTATAGTCATTGTTGGCGCACTTCTTTTTGCGTTTATCGTTGGCGCAGTCTCGGGTGCATTCCCCGCCAAACAAGCAGCCAAGATGAATCCAGTGGATGCGTTAAGAAGGTGATACTGTCTTTAAGAGTTAATGGAAAATGGTGGTTCCCATTTGTTTAATAAACACACCTTCAATTCAATCCTAACTCAGGCCCTCAACTTCCTTTCTCGTCAACTCTCTTAGCTCACCACTCTTCAAATCCCCTAGCACCACAGAACCAATTCTCACTCTCATTAATCTCTTCACATTATACCCCAACAACTCAAACATCTTACGCACCTGTCGATTCCGCCCCTCAGAAATCACAATTGACCAACACTCTCTTCCGTCTTGACTATCACATTCTACTTCATCTTCTTTTCGAGAAATCACACACGGGAGCGTTCTGATTCCTTCCAGAACAACTCCCTCTTCAAGACGCTCGTGATCAAATCTATTAAGATTTTCACCCGACGCAATCCATACCAAGTATTCTTTTTCAATATGTGACACAGGATCAAGCAATCGTTGTCCCCAAGGCCCGTCATTGGTGAGCAGCAGGAGTCCTTCTGAATCCATATCCAATCGACCAACAGGAAAAATCCAGGATATGGACTTTGGTAATAAATCGTAGATTGTTCTACGCTTTTTTTCATCATCACGCGTGGTAATATATCCTTTAGGCTTATGCAACATCCAGTAGACTTTTGCAGGACTACGCAATTGTTGTGGAATTTCAGAAGCGCGATTTTCTCTTTTCCCGCCGTTCTTCTCTCGTGGCATACTTACTTGTTTACTCCCTGCGCCAGCCACCTTAATAATATCTACATCTGTATCCACCCATGTCAGTGGACCATTCGTTACCCTGCCATTTACCTGTACTTTTCCTTCCTTAATGAGTGTTATTGCCTGTGTTCGAGAACAGAATCCTAATTTCGAAAGTGCTCGATGAAGTTGAACGCGCATAATATTAAAGAAAAGATACTTGTTTTAAATTTACCTGCTAAAAATCATTCACCAACCACTTTGGTTCAAGTTTATATGCGGCGTTAATTAGAGAGCTTTTTCTGAGATAAATTCCTCAATTCCTATGAACGAGGCTTCAACAATACCACTTCTTCACCAAAATTCATATAAATATAATCCTCCACATCTCAAAAATGGTTATTTCCCCTGCTCCAGACGTTATCGATTATCGAGAGACCGCGCCACTTCAAATAAGCAAGAATTTCCAGGGTCCAGACAAACCCATTCTCAGCGGTATCGGACAGGCTCGTGCTGTGTATGATTCTCTCCACTCTCTCTTCAAAGAGAAAGCACGGTTCCATGCTGGGAATCATGACAGTATATCATATGAAGGTCGTATACAAATGCCTCGTAGAGAATTCCCTAACACTATTCTTCGCTATGAATTTCAAACTGATATTCCCAATCTCCGGCTCTCGAGTCAATGTAATCTACGCTTATACTCAGATGGGACACGCCAAGGCAACAAAAAGAGACAGGCTCTGCACGGCGGATTAGAACTCTTTGTTCATGGTAATTACGAACCAATTTATACCCAGCTTGCAACAACGTTACGCCACGTCTCCCAGATCAATTTTCCCGAAGGAATGGGATATGAGTGTGGATGGGATCTAGTTGAAGGAGACAAGATCGTTCGTTTAGGAAGAGCTCAAAGATTACTATAAACCTACTTTTGATCAATTATGCGGCAACCTAGCATTATAATAAAAAATTATAATCGAAACTATCTTCGTCTTCTCATTTCCTGTAGCTGTCGTAACTTCTCCTCTCCTCCAGGGCTCGCTTTCAACCTCTGAACAAACTGCTCGTGTTTTTCAAAAATCGCGTTAATAAAATCCGTATGAATCTTTTTCCACGTTGTAGGATTATCTCGTACAAACTTCGCCCATCGCATTACCTGATCCATATGGCTGTCCCGTTCGTTCATAATCGATATCTCCGGATCATGGTTTTAATATCATTTATCTCACCTTCATCAACAAGTTCAGTATACACCACCCGCAGATGTTGTGCATCTTCAATGTCTTTAGTGCTCTTTAATAATTCTTCTTTAAATGCAATATTCACATTAATATTACTAAACCAAATATCAAGACCGGTCAAGTTTAATTTTGTTCTTGTTCTCATTTGATATACATCGAGAGGGTCTTTGACAAACTTTACTTCCATTTCTGGAAGAGGATTATCTTTATACGTGAACCGTATAGAAAGCTTTTCTACAAGGTAGCTATAAGCTTCTTTAGATTCGGACGTTTGCATACAAACAAAACCATCTTTAACAAGATGAGCAAAATATTGCTCAAACAAAACGTAGTCTATCCGTTCAATGATCATATCAATATCTTCTGTTCCTCGAGTTCGGCCTGATGCAATAGCCACAAAACCGGAGACCACAATGTATTGAGTATATTTTTCCGTGATTTTACAAAACTGTTCACAAAAGGAGTCCAAAATATTGCGATCCTTAATTGATCGTTCCATCAATATCAAAAATCTTCAAAATTATATAAACCCTACGCCACAACACTCTTAAACTCTAACTCCCTCATACAAAGAATGTTCAAAGACTATGTCTCCCTCGCCTTCAACGCCATCCTTCGTCGAAGGAAACGTTCCATTCTTACTCTTCTGGGTATTATTATTGGGATTGCTGCTGTAGTTTCATTAATTACGCTTGGTCAAGGTCTTAAAAATGCAATCACCGGCCAATTCAATGCGCTTGGTTCTGATAAGTTAATCATCGCTGCAAAAGGCAACGCCCTTTCATTTGGTCTCTCTACCGATGCCGTTAAAATAACCAATAAAGATCTTGAAACCATCCGTCAAACATCGGGAATTGAACGGACCGCAGGCTGGATATATAGTACCGCAAAAATTGAATACAATGACAATGTGCGTTATTTTATGATTAGCGGTTATCCCACTGCAAAGGACCAAGTCGATCTTTTGTGGCAAGCCAGTAATTACAAACTTCTCAAAGGCCGTCTTGTCGAAGAAGGTGATACCTATAAAGCAGTTCTGGGTTTTGATTATACCAAATCAGAACTCTTCGGTGAAGAAATTGATCTTGGTGATAAAATAACTATCCAAGATCAGGAATTCAAAGTAATTGGCTTTTGGGATCGAACAGGTTCTCCTCCCGATGATCAAGGAATTATTATCCCCTACCAAACATACGAGGAATTATTCAACAAACATGATGAAGTAGGAATTATCATCGCTCAAATCCAGTCAGGCGAAAATATCGATCTAGTATCCGAATCGTTAAAGAAAGAACTTCGCAAAGACCGTCGTGTCGAAGAAGGCAAAGAGGATTTTTCCATAGAGACACCAAACCAACTTAGCGCTGCATTCACAACTATCATCGATATGGTCCAAGTCGTTCTCATCGGCATCGCTGCAATCTCCCTAGCCGTTGGCGGTGTTGGAATCACAAATACTATGTACACTAATGTGTTGGAACGCACTCGTGAGATTGGGCTCCTCAAAGCTATTGGGGCGAAACGAAAAGACATCATTACCCTCTTCGTGTTAGAAGCAGGCATGTACGGCCTCGTAGGAGGCATAATTGGACTTATAATTGGCAGCTCATTTGCCCTCGCTGTTGAAGCAATCTTTTCAGTTGTCGTAGGACCATTTTTAGATGTGCAACTCGACCCCTTCCTACTCATTGGATCGTTGCTCTTTGCTTTCATCCTTGGCTGTATCGCTGGAATCACGCCTGCGCGTCGTGCTGCCAAGTTAAGTCCCGTGGAGGCCCTTCGTTATGACTAAGAATACTACTACCAAAAAACTAACCACTAATCATCCTAACAACAAAATAGTTCTCGAACTCCAGAATGCGTGGAAGACCTACCACATGGGTGAAGTAAGCCTCGATGTTCTCAAAGGTGTATCTGTACAAATCAATCCCGGGGAAT
>CAYIEX010000114.1:4105-4455 GCA_964362485.1 uncultured Methanosarcinales archaeon
CGTAGGTCCTTCCGGGTCGGGCAAATCAACGCTCATGAATCTAATCGGACTACTGGACAGTCCCACCAAAGGCAAAATCTATGTTGAGGGAAGTGATATCACTACCCTTACCGAATCAGAGTTAGCGCAATTCCGAGGCAAAACTATTGGTTTTATTTTTCAGCAATTCAATCTCATCGCAACTCTTACGGCTCTCGAAAACGTTATGCTTCCTATGGTCTTTCAAGGAACGCCCCAAGAAGCGCGTATTCAAAGAGCAACCGAACTTTTGACCAACGTTGGACTTGGTGAACGCCTCGACCATAAACCGGGTCAACTCTCCGGTGGACAGCAGCAGCGTGTCGCCATCG
>CAYIEX010000115.1:0-4455 GCA_964362485.1 uncultured Methanosarcinales archaeon
CTCTTGCAAGAACCAGTTGATGGCGGCTTCTTCTAGGATTGCTGTAGTGTTTAGGAGAGGGACACTTACACTATCTTGTTTTATGATCAAAAATAGATCGGTGCAACCAAGGATTACTGCTTGCGCTCCTTCTGAGACAAGGTTTTGAATAATTTCGTTCATACTAGAGTGATCCTGCGCTGTACTTTGTTGGTTGATAATTCGAAAGATGCATTCATCTATAAACTGTTGGTTAGAGGTTGAAGGTATAACTGTGGTAATATTGTTTTTTGCAAGAGCATTAGTGTGGAGTCTTTCTTTTATGGTCATGGATGAGCCAAGCACACCTACTTTGGTAAATCCTCGCTCGAGACACACTTTTGCGGTCTCATCTATGATACTTAGAACTGGCACATCCGAGAGACGTCGAATAGTTTCAATGAAAATATGTACTGTGTTACAGGGTATTGCAATGAGATCGACTCCTACTTGATTAAGCCTTTTTACTGAGTCGACAAGGAGTCCTAGTGTTTCTGGGCTAAAGTCTCCGCGCGCAAGTGTACGAAATCCTTTATTGGACATAGAGAGGTTATCAGTAATTATGCGTGGCTGTTCATCTGTTGCTCGTTGAATTGCAGCGTTCACGTGTAAACAAAACGTGCAACTTGTTTCTGTTCCAAGTCCTCCTACTATCCCTAATGTTCTTGTCATTTTTGTAATCACTGTTGAATAAGCAATGTTAGATATAAGAACTCTTTTAGTTATATTTACTTAAAAACAAAGAAAGATATAAAAATAATGGTGATATTGTGGAAATAATGCCCTCATTAGACAAACGGGATTATCAAATCCTCTTTGAATTGGATTCTCATGCTAGACAATCAATTAGTGATATTGCACGTAAAACAAGGCTTAGTCGTGATGTGATTAATTATAGAATTACTCGACTTGAAGAGATGGGCATAATTAAAGGGTATTTTACCGTTATTAACTTTGGGGTTTTGGTGTCACATATTGTACGACTTTATGTACGCTTACAAAATACGACCCCCGAAATTGAAGAGAAGATGACATCATTTCTGCTCAAGAACAAAAATATCTTAACGGTATACTCTGTTGATGGGTTTTATCACATGGCGGTTGGTTTTTTAGTTAATGAGTTAGCTGATTACAAGGCTTTTTATAACGAGTTTTTAAAACATTTTAGACGGTATGTCGTGGGTGATAATGTAAGCTTTTTTGTAGAGTATGTTCATTATCCTCGCAATTATTTAGTGGAATCAAAGATGCGACGTTTTACTTCTCTTTCTGTCAGTGGATCAAAACTCTTTCCTAGCGGAATTAAAGATTTAGATGCTAAAGATTTAGAACTCTTAAGCCTCATCAAAGAGGATGCACGGATCACGTTACTTGAACTTGCAGCGAAGTTAGAGATGACAGCGACCGGTGCTAAATATAAATTGCGTCGTCTTGAGAAAAATAAAGTGATTGTTGGCTACAAGGTTCTTCTTGATATTGGAAAATTAGGATATGACTATTATAAAGTAGATTTGATGCTTGAAGATTTGTCTATTCTCTTATCGTTACAGGAATTTATTCTCCGACATCCCAATATAATCTATCAGGATATTACTGTGGGTGGATCGGATTTTGAATTTGATGGGGAATTTAAATCGCAAGAAGATTTCTATAGCTTTATGGATGAGCTTCGATCATTATTTCCCGGAAAAATTCGCTCTTATCACTATTATAAAGCGCGTAAAATTTACAAATATTCCTATTTTCCAGAAAGTTTAGTGAAGAAGAGCAGGTGAGACTATTTACTTTCTTTTTACTTTATTGTCTCACTTATTTCATTAATTATTTAAATTTAAATGCCTTCCTACACTCTATACTGATACGAATGGCACAAGACTTCGAGAAAGGATCTACTGGTTCAAACACATTTACAGTAGAGCGTGCTCTCTCTATGCTTTCTACAGCACCCATTGAGTATGTTTCTCGAGCGCTTTTGGCTCCAATAGGTAAACCATCGCCGATTCCTGGTCAGAAGCCTGTACAGCTTTCACCCGAGGCTGCTTATATGACTGGTGGTTATGGAAAGAGAACTGAAAATTTCCGGTATACTCCGATGCCGCAGTTAGAGGATTATCTTACGCGCGCATTGCGTGGACTCACGTCTGGACCGCCACCTGTTGTTAAAAGTAAATCTCTGAGCTCGCCCATATCTTTGGATTCGATGGTGCAGGGTGTTAATGGAGTAAAGAATGTGTTTGAATATGGGAAGCGCGCACTTGCGTCGGAAGCAGATTACACTTCTATGGGTAAGAAAACAGCTTTTGAGTACGTTAATTAATAGGGTCGGTTCGGTTGCCTAGATTCGATAGGCTATTGTGTTATATCCGCTGAAGATGCAATCAAAGAGAAGTTTGCATAATTGATATTTTTTAGGCAAACTTATCTAAGAGACTTTGAAATAGTCGTAAATTTGGCAAATAATAAATCAAATAACACCAAATTTACTATTTTTCAAAGTTCTCCAAAGCAGTGGTTGTGGGTCTTGTGCTCCAGCAACACCGATTTTTGAGGAGATTGTATTTCCCCACGTTATCCCCCAAACATTAATAAATAATTCTTCTTCTCTGTAATTAATGGTATTCACTGTTAAAGATTTTAGTGTATTTCTCAAGAAGAAAGGGTATATTTATCCTTCATCAGAAATTTATGGCGGTGTTGCCGGCCTTTATGATTATGGTCATTTAGGTACGATGCTGAAGAAGAATTTTGAGAATTTGTGGCGAGACTATTTTTTAGGTCTTCATGATAATTTCTTTGAAATTGAGACGGCTAATATTGCTCATGAAAATGTGTTTCGTGCGTCTGGACATTTAGAGAATTTTTCTGATCCTATGGTTACATGTTCAAAAGCGGGGTGTGAGTTTAGCGAACGTGCTGATCATTTTGTTACGAAAGCTACTGGTAAACGAACGGAAGGATGGAGTCCGGAAGATTTGAATCTAGCTATTAAAGCTGATAATTTGATGTGTCCTCTTTGTAAGAGTGTTCTTGCCCCATGTGAATCTATGAATATGATGTTCCCTCTTAGTATGGGGGTTGGTGGTCGCAACCGAGCTTTTTTACGTCCTGAAACGGCTCAATCACCGTATGTTAATTTTAAGTTACAGCATGAAATCTTACGAAAAAGAATGCCTCTTGGTTTAGCACTTATTGGGCGGGCGTACCGTAATGAGATTTCACCACGATCTTCGCCGCCGCGTTATAGGGAATTTACCCAAGCCGAGTTGCAAATTTTCTTTAATCCAACTAAAATCAATGTTCATCCTGATTTTAGTTCGGTTAGTGTGTATAAGTTGAACGTGTTACTTGAATCTGATCGAAAGAAGAATATGGTTGTTCCACGTACGGCATCTGAACTGGTGAAGTTAGGTTTGCCCCAATTTTATGTCTATCATCTTTGTAAAATTCAACAATTTTATTTTGATGTGTTAAAGATTGATAATTCTAAGTTTAGATTATATCAACTTGATGATTCGGAAAAGGCATTTTACAATAAATATCACTTTGACTTAGAAATTGAGATGGAAGATCATAGCTGGGTTGAGGTAGGCGGTCTTCATTATAGAACGGATCATGATTTAGCTGGTCACGCACGTGTTTCCAAACAGAGCATGGAGATCTTGGAGGAAGATACGCAAGAGAGGTATGTTCCTCATGTACTTGAACTTTCTTTTGGTGTTGATCGCAATGTGTATTCCTTGCTTGATATAGCGTATCATGAGGATTCTGAGCGTGGTAATACTGTATTGAGTCTTTCTCCTCGTGTAGCTCCATTTGTGTGCGGTGTATTTCCTCTTGTTAAAAATAAAGATGAGATCGCTGGTAAAGCTCGTGAAGTTTATGAGTTAGTTCGACGACACGTGAGGTCGTTTTATGATGAGTCGGGGACGGTGGGTCGCAGGTACGCTCGTGCGGATGAAATCGGTGTGCCCTATTGTATCACGATCGATTTTGACACTCTTGTCGATGGTGCGGTTACAATTCGTGATAGGGATACTACAAAGCAGGAGAGAGTTCCAATTTCAGATATTGTACATAAGCTGGTGTTATTAGCGAGGTAAATGTTTATTTTACTTTTTACTCTTGAATATTCCTGAGCTCTTTGCTATATGTCCTTTAAATTGTTATTTTATATTCTTTGTTATCCTAGAAGAAAATATGGTAAAAAAACATGCTTCAACTAAAAGGGTTGGTACACCACATAAAAAGGGGAAAACAATAACTGCTCTGTCTCGCAGTCGAGCAACGGATGAACCGGAAATTATCCGAGAGTGGGTTGAGGAACGAGGGGGAAAACCGGCAGTTGTCGTTGCACCAGCTGGTGGAGTGAGAGCGCTTTCGATCGATTTTTCACCATATGGTCGCGCGGGCTTAATGACCGTGCCTTGGAATGAATGG
>CAYIEX010000116.1:0-4356 GCA_964362485.1 uncultured Methanosarcinales archaeon
ACAATCCTCGAAGGCCAGACCATTGCACTTCAAGTAGGCGCAACAGATCCAGATGCTGATAATCTTACCATACGTATTGAAGATCTTCCACCAGGCGCATCATTTAAAGATGGAGTGTTCTTGTGGACACCCGACAACTCCTTAGTTCAAAATAAGTCAGATAGTACTTGGAATAACATAATCACGAACTCTGCTTTGCTAACGAGACGCCTAAGCAACGAAAAGACAGCAGTAGGAGTACGTTTTGCTGCATCCGATGGAGAAATCGAAGCAGTGCATCCCGTACATATAACTGTTAAAAATGTCAACCGAGCGCCCGTTATTACCAGTTCCTCACCTGTCTCACCAATTACAGCCTATCTCAATGAACCTATTCGTTTTAATGTCGAAGCGAGCGATCTTGATGGAGACAACCTTACCTACAGCTGGGATATTGGACTCATGGAACCGCGCATCGAAAGAGTTACATCTCTGGAGCGGATCTTCATTGCCCCTGGTATTAAAACTGTCAGTGTAACCGTAAGCGATGGACGCGACAGTGTCGAGAAAGAATGGAAAGTAGAAGTACTGAGTGAGTTATATAATCCACCGATTCCACCACAACCAACATATAAAGTGTTTGTAATTGAGTATGAGGAAGGAAGGTAAGATGACTTCTTTACTTCAACCATTTTCATTACAAGACTTAGTTGGTGGTATAATTGTATACCAAGAACCAGAATTCAAATGCAGGCTTCATGCTTTAGAATCAGGTCTCATCGAAGCAGGAGTTCATAAAGACGAGACCATTCTTAAAAAGCTAAACTACCATCCGATTGTTCCTTTAAGACATCCAATCACCGTAAAAGCAAACTCCGATCGTCCATTTAATCAGCTCATAAGTACTTGGAATTTTGTCAATTTCTTAGATTATAGTGGTGATTTATGGAAAGTCTATTTAACACCATTAGGAAGATCAGCCGTATTTGAAGAACTTAAAAAATATGAGCCCGAATCGCTTCTCGCTTTGTGGAAGATGGCACCCAACGTATGGGATTACGCTGCAAACTACAAAAAGAGTTAAGAAGACAGATAGCGGAATAAATATAAATCTGAAGAGAAATAAAAATAAATTAGAAGGAGCTACCCATTGAGAGT
Organism: uncultured Methanosarcinales archaeon; assembly: GCA_964362485.1. Taxonomy (GTDB): domain Archaea; phylum Nanobdellota; class Nanobdellia; order Woesearchaeales; family GW2011-AR9; genus CAMAVK01. The sequence goes on from CAYIEX010000116.1 coordinate 1,138, forward strand.
AGCGGAGGAATGAAAAATGTCAATGGTTTGTCATGAAACAGGTATTGATGTACCTGAAACATATCACACAATTTGTGCCGTAGTACGGGATTCAAAAACAGGAAAAATCGCCTATTCCAGTTTAGAAGTAAGTTTAGGGGAGATCGCTTATTCACGTGTTTGCGATGCTTTGAAACCAGAACCAACATCTTTATGTGATAATCAAAGTTATGCTATTCAAACTGTTAAAGGAGAATTGGGTGGTCTTTTTCATACTGTTCAGCTAACTCGCCCACGACAAGCGCACGGTGATTTTCGCTATCTCGACATCACAATAGTTCAAGAACACTTACCTAAGTCGTATGATTCACTCCAAACCATTGACACCTGGGTTGAAAATATCAATGGAACGTGGGAAAAAGTAAGTTGGCCTCAAAACCATTAAAGTTTGAACTGCTATTTTTCCGTAATTTTTCTCTTTTTCATTTTCTCTCCAATACTTTAATAAAACCCCTTTACCCCTATTAATCCATGGATGAAACCATCAAGCTCGCTCTCGAAACAATCAAACTAGCAAAGCAAGCTATCATCTTTGTATCCAGTAGAGCCAGTGCCGAAAAAACAGCGGAAGACATCGCTAAATATAGCCCGCTTCTTACCATCCACCTTGAAAAAGAAGTTCTCGACGTCGCATCGACACCCACTAAACAATGTCGCCGCTTATCTCACACCGTAAAAAAGGGCATCGCGTTTCATCATGCTGGGCTTCTGGCCAAACAAAAAGAAATAATTGAAGATAATTTTCGCTCAGGTCATATTAAAATCATCTGTGCAACACCCACACTTGCCGCAGGGCTCTCCATGCCAGCCTATCGTGTTATTATCAAAAGCCTCAAACGCTACAGTGGCAGTTGGGGGATGGATTGGATTCCGGTTCTCGAGTATCTACAAATGGCAGGCAGAGCCGGACGACCCGAATATGAAAAAGTAGGTCAAGCAATCATCATCGCCAAAGACGAAGTAGAAAAGGACGAAATTTATGAACGCTACATTTGTGGAGTCCCAGAAGAGATCTATTCTAAACTCGCCGTCGAGCCCGTTCTGCGTACCTATCTTCTAGCTCTCATTGCTTCAGGCGTTATTCGAGATCAAAAAAGTATGCTCGACTTTTTTTCCAAAACATTTTGGGCTTTCCAGTTTAAAGACATGGATAAGCTGCATAAGACTATGCTTAAAATGCTCGATTTGCTTCAAGGTTGGCAATTCATTACCCAAACAAAACCCATGCTGCCGAACTCCGCGTCACCTCCCGACTTTATGAGCGCATCATTGTATGGAAAGCAAGAACAGCAAGAAAACAATCTTCGCGCAACTCCCCTTGGTAAAAAAGTATCCCAACTCTATCTTGATCCATTGACTGCTCGCCATCTTCTCGACTGCCTTGCCAAATTTGATGACAGCAAAAATACATTCTCGCTTCTGCAAGCCATTTGCCACACTCTCGAAATGCGCCCCCTACTGCAAGTGAAAAGCAAAGAGCACGACATTATCCAGGAAGAACTTAATAAGCGCTATGGTCAACTCCTCGAGCACGAACCCAATATTTATGACCCGGAATATCCCGAGTTCATCGCCTCCGTCAAAACCGCTCTTTTTTTTGAAGAATGGATAACAGAGAAAGACGAAGACTTCCTTCTCGAAAAATACGACATTCGCCCGGGCGAGATTTACGTCAAACTTGAAACTGCTGATTGGCTCATTTATTCAAGCACAGAACTAGCACTTCTTGTGAACGCTCATATCGCGGCAAAAGAACTCGCCAAATTGCGTGTACGAGTCGAGTACGGAGTCAAAGAAGAACTTCTCACTCTCTTAAAACTCCGAGGCATTGGTCGTATTCGAGCACGTAAACTCCATACCCACGGAATCAAAAATATTGGTAATGTACGCGCAGCTTCCATCCAAACACTCGCAGGAATTCTCGGACCAAAACTCGCCAACGATGTTAAGACTCAATTAGGACAGGAACTAGTTTCGACACAAAAGCAAGTAGAGGAATATTCACCTCCAAAATAAAACCAAAGTATACCTGACAACGAGCGATTATTTCACCAAGCTTGTTACCACTGGAAAATTTATAAAGAAAGCCACTCTTTCCATACATATGTCTTCCAAAAAAGTCCTCTCCCGTACATCAACGATCATGTTTCTGGATCTTGCTAATTATACGAAAACCACAGCCAATTTAACTCGGGAAAAATTCAATACTCTGCACGATATTTTTGATGAACTAACCATCCCCCATTTTTCCTCTTTTACTGGAACAATTATCAAGAAGATTGGAGATGCCTATCTCGTTACATTTGATTCACCAACAAACGCAGTACTATGCGGCGTAGAAATCCAGCGCTCCTTTGCCGAGTATCGGGTCAAAAATCCAAAAGCAACCCGCCTTAACGTCCGTATCGCAATTCACATGGGCGAAGTAATTGTACGGGAAAGCGATGTGTACGGGGATGCTGTGAATACTACTGCCCGCATCGAAAGCATTGCCAAAGAAGACCAAATCATTGTAAGCCAATCAATATACGAAGCCACTAATCAAAATGAAATTAGACTAATCCCTCTTGGTGTATTCAAGCTAAAAGGCATTCGTCGCCCGATCCGATTGTATAGAGTTCAGACGAAAGGAGATTTGGCAAAGATTTCAAAAATAAATCATGCTAAGAAGCAAAGACGATTCCAAAGAAGTCTAATCAATTTTCTTCTCTTCGCGGGGCTCTGTCTTATTACCTTATTGTTAGGATATTATTATTTGTATGGGTAAGCACGTAAAATTAATTCTCATCGACACAGCGAGGTTCTTGGTACGTCTCACATCCCATCTCTGTACATGTAACTCCTTCAGAAGTGGTCGTACAGTAATTACAACCATCAAAGTAACGTTTGCAAGCCCCAATCTCGTCTCGAAACATTAAATCCCGTACTGAATCTGAATCCTCCTCGTTTGCGTTCTGATCTTGTGAACAAGATGATACAAACAGAAATAGCACAATTATAATAATAACAATCATGGAGTAACGCTTCATAAAAATTTAAAATTGGGAATGAATATTTAAACATTCCGCAGGTTTTAAACCCAATTGAAATTATAGAGAACTTTGCAAAAAGCGATTTGTTTAATTAAATCAACACCCTGGGGTGTTGAGTTGAGCTTAAAATTGCGCCATTGCAAAGTCT
>CAYIEX010000117.1:0-4185 GCA_964362485.1 uncultured Methanosarcinales archaeon
TGGCGGAGAATTCATCGATACCGGCGAGGACGCCGAGTTGTCTTTGAGAAATATGGTAAACTTAATGATCTTGCCGGTGAGTTTAAAGGACTTAAAATCAAGGATGGACGCAAAAAGATTGTTGAGAGGCTTCGTGAGACGGGCGCTCTTGTTGCGCAGCGAGAAATAACGCACGCGGTTAATGTTCATGAACGCTGTAAGACAGAGATTGAGTTTTTGAAAACAAAACAGTGGTACATTCGACTTCTTGATAAGAAAGAAGAGTTACTGGGATTATCGGATCAATTAGAATGGTATCCTCAGCACATGAAAGTGAGGTATGATCATTGGGTTGAGAATCTAAATTGGGATTGGTGTATTTCACGCCAACGGCCATTTGGAATTCCAATTCCGGTTTGGCAGTGCCGTCAATGTAAGAGTTTTGTTGTGCCAGAGGTAAAAGAGTTACCAGTGGATCCTAGTATGCAACTTCCGTCGAAGGACTGTGCTTGTGGCTCGCATGAACTGGATGGGGAATCCGATGTTCTTGATACCTGGGCAACATCCTCGGTGACGCCTGAGATTGCTGGTAACTGGGCGCATAAAGGTGAGTACGATTATGTCTATGATGGAATGCCGTTTGATTTGCGTCCGCAGGCACATGATATTATTAGAACCTGGCTTTTTTACACCGTGGTGAAGAGCTATTTTCATTTTGGACGCGCTCCATGGAAACGAGTGATGATCTCTGGTCACGCACAGGATCCGCAGGGTAGAAAGATGTCGAAGTCACTTGGCAATATTATTGAACCGCAAGCGATGATTGCGAAATATTCTGCTGATGCGCTGCGATTCTGGGCTGCGGGTTCCACCCTTGGTGATGATTTACCGTTTCAAGATAAGGATCTTTTAACGGGACAGAAGTTTGTAACGAAGTTGTGGAATGCCTCAAAGTTTTCACTGCTGCATTTACAAGATTATTCTGGTCGTGGAAAATCGACGGAGATTTTTGATCGATGGCTCCTGTCAAAACTCCATAGCACGATTGTGCGTGCGACTGAACAGTTTGAACGCTTTGAATATGCACGAGCACGCGCTGAGATGGAACAATTTTTTTGGCATGCGCTTTGTGATAATTATTTAGAGATTGTTAAAGATCGCCTCTATAATCCACAGACGCGTGGTGCTGCACAGAGGGAGAGTGCGCAGTTTGCGCTGCATCAGGCTCTTCTTGGTGTGTTGAAGCTTGCAGCACCGATTATGCCTCATATTACTGAAGAGATTTATATGGCTGCGTTTAAAGATGGCGATGAGGCTGCGAGTGTGCATTTGTCATCATGGCCATTTGCCGATATGCGTCTCATTGATACCGTTGTTGAAAGACAGGGTGATTTTGGCGTTGATATTATTGCTGCTGTACGTAAGTTTAAATCTGAAAACAAGTGGTCGATGAAGGAGGAATTGGGATTACTTGTGCTCATCAGTGAGGAGAAGGACTTCGAGACAATGATTCGCGCGATGGAAGGTGATTTGAAAGCGGTTCTGAATGTTCGCGAGATTCAGTTTCGTGGTTCAACCACACTTGAAACAGAGCGGTTTAAAGTGAAGGTGGGGGTTGTGAAATAGATCTTTATTCTGGCGTACCTATATTTTTTTATACTTCTTTTTATTTTTACTATTATGTCATTGCCAATTGTTGAGGATTCGATATTAGACCGACTTGATAACGATCTTCGCATGAGAACAGAATGGTCATTTAATCGGTTTTATCATCCCGGAAAACTTTCAGATGATGAATGTCGGGAGACTATTGCTCGATATACTTCTGCAGTTATTAACGCTCTGCAGGAGGAAGAAATGTTTCTATTTAATGTAGATATGAGGATTCCTGAGTATCATGCTCCTGTTGTGGCTGGTGTTGCTATTGGTACTTCTGATCTTGAAGCGAAAGCTCGTTACTATTCTGAGCGTGCTGCGCCATTTGTTCAAGAAATTAAAATGTTAGGTGGTTTTTTTGATGATGAAGTACGCAATCCGAATCGACCGCTTAGTTTTGTGAGCAAGAATGCGAATGTTTATCTTACTGCTCTTAGTGCAAAAGAATTGCTGGAGCGAGGAGTGGTTGGATTGATGGCCCAGTATCCGTTGCAAAAGGGTTAAATCACTACTTTTAGGGGATAATTTTATAAATGATTCCTATTCTTATGGTTTTATGAACTATACTGATAAAGATTTAGAACGATTATTGGAATTATTATTGAGTGCAAGTCGTCCTACTCGAATTAATCCTCAAGAACTTAATGATGTGTATCGGGTCGCGGTTGCTGGTTTGAATGCAGCCAAGGCTGCTGATGTGGGAGAGTTTTATCGTACTTTGAGTCCTCGATCTTGGTTTGTTGAAGCGTTTCAAATGTCAACACAAAGAGGAGGGTCAATTGATACAGAGAAAACGGATTGGAATTCGGTGAGGGATACTGTTAATTTGATTTTTGGTACTGATTTTAGTCAATATACCAGAATGGATAATAAAACCTATCTCTGGCTTAGACCTCAGGGAACTTTAGAGAGTCATGGCAGTTGTCATCGTGATGGTGTTGCAAGAATGAATATGCACTATTTTGTTGTCAATGCTGAGTATGATGCTCTTTCTCGTGTTGTCGACACATTTGTTTCAAATCATCGTAATTTAGCAGTATTTGCGAAAACTGTCTTTGGATGGAAAAACCACGTTGACGAAGGTCGCTGGGGGCAAGCTGATTTATTTGCACACATGAAGGAATTACATGTCCACACACCTGAACACGGCTATCGAAAAGTTGTGGTTGGACAATAGTTGTCTTACTTATCATCAGAAACATACATACTGTGGATCTTTTGGCGTATAATCAGGGAGATAGGCCTGCATAATTGGAACAATGTTTTTTGTTTTCTTTCATTGTGTTAATTCTGCTTGGAAAAATGGGAGATGTTTGGGTTCTATGGATGTAATAGTACGATAGTCATCGGGAGTAGTTTAGTTGTTCATTCGCTTGGTGGATTAATTTTCTTTAAGGATTTACTGGATTTTAAGTAGGAGGGTAGTGGTTCCGTGTTTTTTAGGCTCAAATAAGCCTATCTTTTCGAAACATTTTTAAGAGGAGTCATCCATGTGAGCCTATACCAAAGGAGAAAAGAGATGTACTCTCCTTTGTATACCAAAGACATGTTCCTGTGACCGAGTCTTTTGGTATATTTTGAGGAAAAGTGTGGTTTAATAAAATGAGGTGTTAACTATGCCAGCTGTTGAAGGATATTGTGTTAAGTGTAAAGAGAAGCGTGAAATGAAGGAAGCTAAAGAAGTTCCTATGAATGGAAAAGGTGGTGCAAAACGTCGCGCAATGAAAGGAAAATGTGCTAAATGTACCACGACGATGTTCAAGATTCTTCCTAACAAAAAGTAGTTTTATTATTTTTTTGTTTTCCTTCTCTTTTATACTGAAAGACCGAAATAAGCGTACAAAATTGTTCGCTCTTTCAGATAATACTGAGCGTTACAATGTACAAATATTGCGGACGCACAGTATATATTATTTTTGTCGAAAGATATATAAGGCTATTTTCCGATCCCTAATAGTATTAATCTATACTATAGATTATAACAGGATTGTACTATAGATTAGAAAAGGAGGTTATGATGGCGAAAAATATGAAAGAAAAGAGTACGTCTATGACGTGTGCTGCATATGGACCTACGGTTCTACGTGTATTTACGGGCGTTTTATTTGTTGTGCCTGGTTTGATGAAATTGATGAACCCTAGTATGATTATTGGGATGCTTGGTCAAATGGGCTGGCCACTGGCTACTGTTTTTGGCTGGATCGTAATTTTGTCAGAAGTTCTCTGTGGACTTGCAGTGATTGCTGGATTTAAGTTGAAATATACAGTGTGGCCACTTGTGGTAATTATGCTTGTTGCAACTTTCGGGGTATATGTACCAATGCTTGGGGCCGATCCAACGGCAATTGGTTCTGTACTCTTCCACTTGCTTGCACTCGCAGCGCTTGTTAACTTGTATTTGACTGGCCCTGGTGCTCTTGGGGTGGATAAGAAGTAATTTTGAGTAAGGTATATTTTTTTTCTTTATTTCTTTATTTTTTATTTTGATTTTTTAATATAAGTCTCTTTTATGGTACTGATTGTGATTTTTAATGTAAAACTGTTACGTTG
>CAYIEX010000118.1:0-4133 GCA_964362485.1 uncultured Methanosarcinales archaeon
TGTGCTTTAAGTTCTAGTAAATCGTACGTTTTTGGTGTTGAGTCAAGAGTAATCCAACCCTCTGCACTACTATGAATTTGAACTTTCTCAATAGTGACTTTGATACTCGTTACTGTACCCATTTCCGCTGCTGCATCTGTTATAGTAAAGACTGCTCGTCCTTCCTCTTGAGATTGTTGCTGTGGTGCGCTGGTTTGGGGCGTACACCCAACAATAAGCATAAATGCCATTATTAATCCAATTATAAATTTCATATTGTAACCTCCCATAGTAAAAATAATGCTGTTATGTTTTTTGGTTTTTTAATGTTTCGTTTTTATCACTATCTAATGGCATATATATTATATGCTAGGAGTTTGATCCACGCTTAGTATTATAACTCTAACGTAACATATATAAGTAACAACAACATGCTTAATCTGGTGATCTATTAATGGTTTCAGCGCTCGTTTTTGCCGTAATTAGCATATTTTTTGGGATTTTAGTTATTGCGCTGCCAAAGTTTCTGCGTTTTGTGATAGGGGGGTATTTTATCTTAAACGGTTTACTGCTTCTTTTGACCTGGTATTTGTAAACGTCCAGAAGATAGTAGAACATAGCGGTTGTAGTCTATACTTTTAGCGTCATTAAGGTTATTATTTAAAGCCTTAGCAAAGGATTTAAATTAGTGCCCTCCCTTAAATCACTATGAAAGTTCTGAATGCATTTAAGCTTTGCAGGCAGCGAGCGGAGTACACCTGTGGACCAGCCTCCTTACAGATTGCGTTATCCTACTTTGGCGATGGGTTTTCCCAACAAGATTTAGCCCGTTTTACCCAAGTGACAAAGGAGTATGGTACCTTAGAAAAGGATTTGGTGTGGGCCGCTCGACAATTAGGATATTGTGTTCGTTATGAGAGCAGGACAACACTCTCCCGGGTTCGTAAATCAATTGACGGATGCTCACCAGTAATTGTACTCTTCAAATCATGGAAGACTATCCACTATTCGGTCGTAGTCGGCTACACAAAAACACATTTAATTTTGGCCGATCCTTACAAGCGAGGAGTTATTCGCACAATTCGCAATGATCTTTTCTATAATCGCTGGAAGGGCGAATGCGGTGAAAATAAGTGGATGATGGCCATTAAACAGGGTCGATGTTAAGACCTGAATTAGTTTTATTTTGACTCGCTTTTCTTTGAAAGTGAAATGTGTGAAGTTGGATCATTTGTGAACTCCCGTCTTTGTTCGATTCGTGATGATGCAGAAGGGTGAATCGTTTTTTGAAAAACTGAACTATCTCCTCTGTTGACGCAAAATGGCTATAATGACCCTTGCGGTTGGTCCACGTGCGTCGTTTTGATTTGGGAGTGAAGTTGGGGATGTACTCGCTTGTGTTGCTAAAGCAGAGAAGATAATAATATCCACCGGGTTTGAGAACCTGAAGAATATTTTTTGTATAGATTGGCCACTCGGATTTTCGTAGATGATGCAGGCAACCACTATCGAACAGAACATCAAATTGGTGTTTTGCAAAAGGGAGGTGGAGAACACTGCCTCGTTGAAGATGAATTATAGCGTTATGAAGTGCAGTGTTTTTCTTAGCAATGTCAAGCGCTGCAAATGATACATCAATTCCATAGCTACTGTAACCTGCTTTGGCAAAAAGGATGGTGTGGCGAGCATTGCCACAGCCAACATCAAGAATAGTTCCCGTTTTTAGTTTGGTCTTTAGGAATGTAAGGAAATGGATTGCAGATGGTGTTGGAATGGGTGAGGTGTAATGACCGGGCTTCGTTCCAAGCTTACCTTCAAGAGACCCCCACGATTTTTCGTAGCGCTCGGACTCCAATTTTTCGTACTTACTTGCCACATTTCAGCAATAAAAAGAAGGAGTATAAGAAGATTGCGTGTATCGTTGCAAAATGAGGTGAATTTCATTTTTTTAAATTCCTCTATATGTATCATAGAGTCTAGGGATATAAATTTTCTAATCTTACCATTATATGGTGAACGGGAATGGCACATGATGGAAAAGGACATGAGTGGAAAGACTGGTTGACAGATATTGGGTTTAGACCCTTACGTTCGGAACGATTTCCGGCTGGCGGCATGAGCGGCGAAGGGGATTATTATCACATTGCCTTACGTCCAGCAGAACAATTTACTGTTTTTCGAACACAGGATATGGGACGCGATGGCCAATCTCTGCGGGTAAGTGCGAAAAAACCTGGTGCAGGCTGGGTTACTCAGAAATGGTTGGTAAGAAAAATTGATGCGCATGTTGAAGGAAATTATCTGGTTGCAGATGACCCTAAAGTTAAAAGGATCCTCACAAAGTTAGGTGGTATGCCACGACGTATTGAGGGAGATCGTTTTGCAGTTAGGACAATAAAACGTGTTCATGCAAAGGTTAAGCGAGCAGGAGTCAAGAAGGCGAGTCCCACAAAAAAAGTGGCCACCAAGACCAAACGTGGCCATCGTTAAAAGATCGGACTTTGTTCTCGTATCTTTCAACCCAAAGTCTTTTCATTATAGGTGCAGTTTTGGATGAATATTTTAATGTCCGCCTATAAATCGATGAAACTCGATAGTGATTCATGTATTACTGGGTATAAAGAGTGTTCTTCCACTCTTTGAAAAGTATATTATTCACGGAGCCTTTATAGAATCTATTGTTGGTACGGTGATCCAGGCACTGGCATTGCCAAAGCCTTTTTTATTAATCTGAAATGGTTCAATTGATTGTGGTCTTTTAAGAAAGATGAGAATACAATAACGTTTGGTTTTTGCCCAGGTGATGACTTGCTCCATAGGTGAATGAAAGCATATCTTCCCTGCCCCGCCGTAGGTGGTGACAAGGTGTTGGAGCTGATTGTCCGTATAATTTTCAAATTGAAGGACGTGTTCTACTTCTGCTTGGGCGACCACTGGTTCTCCACCGTCTTTGAAATAGACGATGTCCCCTGCAGCGATTTTGTTCCAGGGTGCGATTCTGGATTTGTACCAGCGTGATTCGATGGTTTTTTCACCGCTCAGAATTTTAGGTATGAGTTTCCAAGATTTTTTCATAATGGCAAGATGATGCATGATGATTTAGTGATGGAGGGATTAAAATAGTTTTTGGGAAAGGTTTATATTGAGGGGAAGGTGCAACGACGTATGGGCGATGAAATCACACTCGATGATCTTGCAGATGACAAAAGTGGTTTTATGCTTTTGGGATCTGCGCAGATGTATCAACAAATGATGAGGTGTCATGATCGTGGCTATCATCGGGTGAGTGATGATAAACGAGAAGATCCTTTAGTGTGTTATGATTGCGAGATTCTCTTTGGGAAAGATGAGGGATCGGTGTATAGGGTTGTGCCGCATTATGATTCAGATATAATTGCTTAGGATAACTGCTTCAGCTTGGTCCCATTCAGCGCGCCATTCTTCTGAGGGGAGTTTTGTTGCACTTGCGTTTTTCCGAAATGATCGATAGGTATCATCATTTTGAATATAAAAGTGTGCCTTATTATCTAAATGAAAGCCACAACTTCCAGCTTTCTTAACGTAGATTACTCCGCTCCGTGAATGTGTACCAAGAAGATCGCCTGCTTCTTCAAGATAGTGCATTCCACCTCGAATACTTTGAAAACAATGATCGCCCACTTCGCCCTTAACCATCACCCTGAGTCTGCGTCCGTCTTGCTCATAAAGGCCATTACCAAGGCAGTGGAGAGGTTTTATGTCACGTAGATCTAAGAGAAAGGAATTGTAGTCACCTTTAGAATGTGCATTGTTGATTAAACACCTAACCGTCACGCCAGTGATATGCTGATAATAGGGTTCGCGTTCAAATGATATGGTTTGGTTTACAAAATGTTGAATTTGAGAGGGTGAATGAGGTGGTAGGGCCATCATTGACATTTCAAATTGTCGAAAATGTGCGTTCGGCGCATATGGTTGGTTATGCCAATCAAACGTATACGCAGATTCGTAAATAGTAAGAACGTCACTCAAATCTGATTTTTGTTGGGGGAGAGAGATTTGGTGTTGGTTTGGTTTGAAGCCTTTGTTAAAAGGACCTTCCATTGCGAGTTGATCAATAGTCATGGAGTCCCTCCGCAGTATGAATCTAATTTGGCGAAGGCTTGTTGTGCTGG
>CAYIEX010000119.1:0-3517 GCA_964362485.1 uncultured Methanosarcinales archaeon
TAATCGGCAAAACCATCAGTGGAACCGCTTAACTGAAGTTAAAACCATCGATGCGAAAAGGGGCAATATAACTTTACAGAGATCAACCCTTACTCAACATAGAGAAGAGTTACATGATTTTGGTGAAGAGGTTTTTCTGGAAGTTCTGCTTGAGGATTGTGTTGCTTCGAGAGCTGCGTATGAAACACTCTTCTCGATAATTAAGGATCCTCGGGCGGAAATTGTTGATCATCCTCATTGTGAAGGCCGCGGTGATGCGTTTTGTGAGTATAGGATGGTCTTTACACCAATTCCTTTTAGAACAACTATGCAACGAGGCCTTGTGTCTCTCGTTTCCTTCTTAATTCCTGGAATGCGTGGTGCTCTGGCACAAAATAAAGAGATGAAGGCAAAGATTTTCCAACTTCAAGATGAAATAGAAGGTGAAACTAGACATGTCCGCCAGTTGTACCAAACTTTGGAGGACGTGGCCGATGCGAGCCGACGTTCTGCCCGCCATGATGTCGTTAATTATGAACGTGGTCGTAATAGTCAGCTGCACGATTGTATTGTAGAAAATGCAGCAGGGTATTTTCTACAGCTTAAAGCACTTACTTTGCATTATTCAACTTTGGATGCTTTTTTTGAAAGTCTTGAGACGCAGTTTAATTTTACTTCTCTGAGCAGTGATGTCTTGTTGGGTTGCGATAATGTGGCACTGGAGCTTGATGCGTTAAATGATTTAGTTCAAGAGATAGGTGACTTCATCTCACCATTCATTGCTGAAACTGAACGAAGGAGAGTGGCTTTTGAAGGTGTTACGCAATACTATAGAATACGAGATGAGTTTCTTGCAAGCCTTGGTCCTGATGATTCACCACTTCGAGCAATCTTAGCTTTAGATCCTTTTCCAATTGAAGTGTACTATGATGCACTTGAAGTCAGTGGGAAAGTGGTTGGCGCATTTGAGGAACAAGCACAACAAATTAGACAAACGATGGAGGGGCTCTCTCTTCCTTTAGAACAAATCATCACTATTGCTCGTAAGAAGGCGTCCGAGACGAAAGGTCGAAATTTAGATCTACATTATCACGTGGAGAAAGAGGTAGTGGTTCCTCGTCCGCTTATGTTTACCAATGTAATACGTGACCTTCTCTTTAACATTATAGATTATGCCGGCGCTCGAGGGGAAGTGTATGCGGGCAGTGCACCTGAAAATCGGGTACGTCTTTTAGAACAAAACTTTGATCACCCTATAGAGGTTCAAGATTATATTAGAATTACTGATTTTGGTACGGGGATGCCCCAGAGTAAAGTTGAAGAGACAAATGATTATTTATTCGGGAGAAGACAATCCATTGAAACAAGTCAGAATGATATGGGGAATGCAGGAACAAGGGATCTTCAACTCTATATGGAAGCTGTTAAAGATGAGCGTCAGGTTTATTGCTTATATTCTGCTCAGGAGGGAAAAGGAACGATAGTGGAGTTTTTCTTTCGTTGAGTTTTGAAATGTTTTCGAAGAATTTTGTACTCCTAGTAATCTAGTTTGATTCTTATTTGAGAAGAAATGGTGCAAGAATTTGATCAGAAGATGAGATAAAAAAAATAAGAAAAAGATTGTAGAATAAATCTACTTTAAATCTTTCAAGACGTACCTTACTGCTCTTGTGTCTGTGTGAAAGGCAGTGCGGTATGCGCCTATTGTTTTTAAGCCGACACCTTCTTCGTTACGTTTCACGAGTCGGAATAGGTCTATAATATCACCTTGAAGATCGCCAGATTTGCCACGGTAGCCAATTGCGGGGGTACCTTCAGGGTTTGTCCTTGCAAATTCGACAAATTGCTGAAACGATGGATCAGAAATAATTTCTGAGGATGGCTTACCACTGTACATGATGATGAGAGGAACTCGGGTAAAAAGTTGGGGTTGTTTACTAAATTGCTCGGCAAGAACGTACAATGATGGTTTTGGTGGAGTTCCCTTGGGGGTTCTAGCGTTTACCATAACATAATCGGCAATAATTGTAGTTAGGCTGTCGGGGTTAGCAGTGTTGTTATATTGCAAGTTTGCGATGCATTTAGCGGGGTCTTCATGCGCCACTACTGTGTACTGGCCAGATGAAATAGAGCGGGCTCGTTGTTCAGCTCTAAGTGCTCCAGTAAAAGTCCTGGTGAAATCTTCACGAAGTGGTGTTTTATCTTCAATTCCTTCAATGTAGTGCGTCATGCGTTCGTCTCCTTAAATTGATAACCCTGGAGTAGTCATCATTAGTTTATAACTATTATTACTTACCAAAATATAGTTCCAAGAATACATTTGTTTTTAAAGTGGTGCCCGCTTCCCTAGTACTTATGAGTAATAACAATATCTTAGTTTCTGCATCTCTTGCAGCTGTTCTTGTGACACTACCTTTACCTAGTAAAGCTGAGCAGGGTGATCTTACGTATTCGGTAGGGTTAGGATATACTCAGACTCCTTCAGGAATTGATAGTTTTGCTGCTGATGAGGTTCGAGTTTATGATGCGTCTATGCCTGGAACTACGGATTTTGTTGCAATCAATCATCATCTTCCTCTTTTAACGGTTGGTCTTGAATATCGACTGGGACCGCAAGTTGCGGCTGTTTTGCAGATTTCGGGAATGTCGTCTCATCTTGTAGGGGGCCTTGAGGATAATCGAACAGTTCATGCGAAAACAGAAGCATTTGATTTTGGAGATACTGATCAAAAGTGGACTCAGTTTTTGAATGTGTATGCACGGGTGAATTTGGCTGCTCGTGTGTACAATAGTAAAGAGTCTGGTCGATTTAGATATTTTTCACAGGGTGGAGGTACGGGGGCGTACATGAATGCAGATTCAGAGTTTTCATTTCATGTTCATGCTGCGTCTTATAAAGGATCTACCTGGGATGATCTTAATGCGGCTGATGCATTTCGAGATATGGTATCCACAGCTCACATAGAGGGGGTTAACTTTGGGCCTACTGTTGGTCTGGGTGTTATTATTCCTCTGGGTTCTGTTGATCTTGAAGTTCTCGCTGAGGCAATGTTTTATCTTGGCAAAGTTGGTGTGGATATTGACACACGTTATCCTGGAGCAAATCCAAAGTATGATTCCAGTGAAAAAAGAACAGTGGAAGCAGATAATTCTGGTTTTGTTCCTGCATTACAGTTGAAAGTAATGTGGCCTTAATTTTTTAATTTGTTTTTAATTCAAATATGTAGAATTACAAAAACGTTGAGAATTTTAACATCGCGCGCTGTTATATTAGGGTGAGGAGCGATAGCGATGAAAGCGCAACGTCCCATTTAGCGTTTAGTCTTAGGTGTCAATTAGAATCGATTATTTCAAGGTTAGTTCAAAAAGGTATTCATGCGCCATCCATTTTTTGCCAACTCTTAAAATCTTTATTTTGCCAATTTCATTTAACTCTTTATACCATTCAATGTTATCTTCCACAAATTCTTTGGTTGGTCCAGTATCAAAAGCAACAAGTCGAGCATTATAGTTTTTAATTATTTTTCTCAGTGTTTGA
>CAYIEX010000119.1:3527-3854 GCA_964362485.1 uncultured Methanosarcinales archaeon
TGAACATAATTGGTAACTGTATAAACAATGATGTAAATTCTCGACTTATTGTGCATATATTGTTTTGCTAAATCAAGAAACTGCAAAACTGGTTTATTTCCATCTGAACCGCCATCAAAACTTTTGGTTAATTGTTCACCAATTGCTTTTTGATAATTCTCGTGAACGATTTCTTGCGGAAGATTAACAACAATAACATCAAAATTTTCTTTGAAATTGGCAAAATATTCTCCTTGTTGAAAATCAATACTGATGTTATTTCTCGCCGCATTTTTTCTTGCTAAATTAATGGCATCTGCATCATTATCTGTGGCAGAAACTTTTCCC
>CAYIEX010000120.1:0-3484 GCA_964362485.1 uncultured Methanosarcinales archaeon
TCTCCATATAGACCCGCAGCTCGTTCATACTGTTCCAAATCAAAAGAAGGCGATGCTTCACTCAAGCCACGAGAGACAAATCTCCAGCGAGCAGCATACTTACGAGTAATAGACGATGCAGATTTCAGTGCAGGATCTTTTAGTGAACGAGGCCGAGCCACTTTAGAAGAACTCCTCGTAAAAGCAATCTCGTCATTATCGCTATCAGGATTGTCATTAGAATTATCATCAGAATCACCATCAGAAAGATTATAATGAGAATCTACAGGAGAATCAACAGGAGAAACACCAAGAGAATCATGAGTAGAGTCATCAATTGCATCACCAAGATATAGATCAGAAGAATTATGAACAGAAGAGCTACGAGCAGAAGTATCAGAGGGTGCAGGCGCAGATAAAATCCGGTCAGCACTCGCACTCACGGTTTCACAAAAATCTTTATTGAGGCGCAGAAAGTCAGACCACAGAGTAGGAACACTAAGAAGATCTCGAATCACGGGGATCCTCATTTGCTTTCGAACAAGAGCCAGCGAATTGGCGAGCACATCTGAAATTTCACTGCTTCGACCTTCTCCAAGTGATCGCAGCAAACGAAAATAGTAGTTCCTAAACTCGCCTGATAAGAGCGGATCAGCAACATACCCATCCTGAGAAACTTTTTGAAACAAAGTAACCGCTTCTTTTGGGCTAACCGCAACACCAACTCGACCATCTCGAACGTGTGTATAACGAATACCCCTTAACACATCATTAACAACAAACTTTCGTGCAGCGCGAAAATGATCAGCATCAGTAGGATTAAAATTTAAGAAGAGATCAACAAGTTCATAGAACGGACAAGCATAATGCTCATATTCGCGTAAGCGCGCAGCCCTATGTCCAGTAACTTTAAGACCTATAGAGTAAAATTCACTCAGTGGATGAACCGCACTGGGATTAACTACTGAAAAAACAGGCAGCGAGAGCGTCGACGCAAGTTTTGGAGCAACCGCGTAAGATCCACCACTAGCAACGTAAAAATAGAGTGTCTCCTGAAAAAAAGAACGAGCAAGAGAACCAAAGGTATCTCCATTAAATGATGACCGAATAGATAGGACCTCTTCTAAATCAGAAATCCTCGAAGACGAAACTCCTACATAGGACATCAGCAGTGCCGCATCACGGCAGACAATTCGTGCTGCCTCCTCGTTTTGAACAATAGCATCCGGCCAAGCAAGAGTGCGAACATGCCGCGATAGTAATGGACCATGTGAAGATGCATTGTGGGAAGCGCCCTGTGCAATTTTGATTTTATCTTCATTAGCTATCCGATGACTCGCCAGGATATACGAAGCGACACCATGTCGAAACTGTTTAGTTTCTAATAAAGGCACTCTAAGACCAGCGCTACCACTCACCGCAGAAATTACCACAGGAATATACCTATTGAGTTTACTTTCGCGACAAAATTCTATTATTTTATCCTCAAGAGCCATAGGAAAAGGATATTATAGTCCCCTAAGTAAATTATGCAACGCCTTGAGCTGATTTTCATCATCAGTGATAGGGTTAAACACACAGACCTCTATAATGCGATGAAGCTTAGGATCTCGGTCTTCCTCAACGCGACGGCGATATAGTTTACCAGCATCCACAAGGAGTCTGGTGCTGGCCCCCTCAGGAAGATACACATCAGTTGTCGTACGAGCTGCACGAATTTTATTGGCAAGAGTGACCAATTTGGTAGCAACATCTTGATCAACACCACTTTCTTGGGTGATAATTTCAAGTTCTTTTTCAGGGCTGGGATAACCCATTTTAATAACGACAAAACGCTGACGGGTACTTTGCTTGAGATCTTTACCTTTAATTTGATAACCGGGATTAAAACTAGCAACAATCATCGCATTATCAGGAAATTGAATAACCTCTCCTCGTTTAGCAACAGGGAGGTAACGTCTATAATCAGTAGCAGGATGAATTCCAACTAAAATATCTTTACGTCCTTCAACAATTTCATCTAAATTAAGCATGCCACCATATTTCGCAACAAGATACAGTGGCCCAGGAATCCATTCACCCGGTGTTAGGCCGGGCCTGCCCATTAAGTTTGCTTCGGTCATATCTTCATGGCATAACACTTCAACATATGGAAACGCAACATCAACTGCGTATTTTGTATTAAGATACTGACCAATCTTATACGCCATATGTTCACAAAGCCTTGTTTTCCCACAGCCCGTAGGACCAGTTAAGGCAACAGGCAACTTCTCATTAAACGCATCCATAAAAATGTCAACTTCATCATCTACAGGAACATAATACGGTTCTTCTTCAACATGGAAATCTCTGTAGTTAGTAACAATTCCTTCCAGTTGGGGTGGTGTTAGCGTAGTCATGGTGGAACGTCCTATCTCGTTCCATGTGAGATAGATGGATTTTTTTTGATTTCCCAAATATAACGACGAAATGAAAATTGTTCATACGCCGTGCGCAAAATATGTGGATTGGATCCTAATTCTGTCTCCGCCTCTAAAATCGGTTGAAATTTTTCTACAAATACGTGATATAAATCACCCATCGCAGTCCCGCAATACTTAAGCGTTGACGCCGGATCAAGTACAACAGTATCTAAAGCTGTGCTGTATCCAAATACACGATGTGACAAAGGTAAACGTAACAGATCACGTTTCCCAACACGCATAATCTCAGGATGTAACGAATCAGGATGAAGAGTATAATAATGTTGTAAATAAGCACCAACCTCTTTAAGTTCGTGACGATATGAAACCGATAGAACCGCTCCGCGTGCTTCACCATCATTTGTAACATCCATACCAGCAGAAAGTGCAATTCGATCCATTGACCCTTCTTGATGTCGCTCATTAAGATTTGTAATTCTTGCAGCAAACCGCATATTACTACGAGCCACTAAAGGATTTCCATCTTGACTTCGAAGCATAGTAAGAAAATCATTTTGACCCCCAGCTCGAGACGAACTCGCCCCATTATTATTGATAGCAGTTTCAATAGCAAGTGGAATAGTTGAACGTTTACTTCTCACTTTACTTGGATCTACAGTGCGGGCCATCAACGTGAGAAACAAGGAATGTTCTTTTTAAATGTTTTGGGAATTACTACTAATAAAGAATAAACCAATCGTCCATTCTAGAATTAACAAAAATTAACACAAAAACAAAAATACATATCAAAGCCATTCAAAACCCATTCAAAACATCTCAATTACGGTTTAAACCTTTCCGGATTTCTTGGAAATGGAATCGCATCTTTAATCGACTCAAATCCACAGACCCAGCGGATTACACGCTCCACCCCAAGCCCAAATCCACCGTGTGGAACTGAACCATATCGTCGGGTATCCAAGTAAAACTCATACTGAGTGGGATCCTCGCCCTGCTCAATAAGTCGCTTCTTGATCTCCTCAAGGTTCTCCTCACGCTGTGAGCCACCGATAATTTCACCAAACCCTTCAGGAGCAAGGAAA
>CAYIEX010000121.1:0-3427 GCA_964362485.1 uncultured Methanosarcinales archaeon
CGGAGTTATCGATTTCATCTAAAAAATAAATACTCCCGGCGTTATTACTTTAGGTAATATACTTTATAACAGATTATACATCAATTATACTTATACGTCTCACCAAATCCACAAGCACTAACAGAACACAAAGAAGAGATCAACACTAAAACTTACGAATACTAAGTTGCTTAATACTATTACACAATACTAAAAATTACATTGAAAGAAGAGCATACAACTTACCCAAATCATCCATTATTCTCCCGGGACGGGTTACAACTTGATAATGCCCAGGACCATAAACGGTATTCAACGTCTCAGTCGAGAGAGTAGGGTTAAGAATGAGAGCATACACATTAATCCCTTTCGCTTGAAGTTCTTGTACCGCTGCGGCCGTATCATCAACACCTAGCTGCCCATCGTAATCAATATCATGGGGATGAGTAGAAACTAAATCGATTAAAATTCGCCGATTCACATTTTGCTCCAATAAACGATTTCCTAAGTGGCGATATGCTGTGCCAGTTCGCGCCGCATAGAGAGGAGCCATTAACCCAATGCGAAAATCAATATCCACCGAAAAAGGCTCATCAAATTCTTTAAAAAACGTAGTGAAGACCTCACGATGCCCTTTACTCGTGTACCCCGCAACGGCAAATCGATCATCAAAGACTTTTGCAACTTCAAGCATCCCCGTAAGTCCAAATCTCACATAATCGATATAACGTAAAGAATCCTTAACTACTCTTCCTGCTTCCTGTGATTGATCAACACTTACAAGAAATGCGACCTGACGATCATGTACCCGACGATCAACAAAGATATTAGTATCAGGACTAAAACCAGCCGCTATTTCCAGTTTCATTTCCGCATAGGCAATATCATCAATTTCTCCTTCATAGACCCGGCGTTGATACGTGATTGCTTCAGGTTTAAGTGCTTGCGCAATCGTAACAAGACGTTGAATTTTTGGCCCATAGCGTCCTCGAATCTCAGAAACCCGCGAGTTGACAACAGCACTCGCTGTTTTTTGTATAACGGTTGCTAAAACATTAGAACTACGATCACGATACTGAAACGTGGAAGAATAGCGCGCGCCAAACGTAACCATGGTTGTCTCTGCCATAGAACGTGCCACCAAAAAATCTTTTGTTACATCTTCAGACAGAGGAGCAATGCCATATTTCTCATGAAGAATATTATATAATTGAGAAACGAGTACCATTAACTCATCGCTCGTCTCATCACCCCTCAAATGAGTAAAAGGAAGTGTTATTCCCAGCTCAGATTCAATTCCAAATACAAGCAAACGCTCAAGGCGTGATATTTCCCCTTCTAAAGGAGAATCATGATCTCGTATGGCAAGTACAGGACCAAGCGACTGGGTTAAACGTGCAAGACCAGGATGCGTTTTCTCAATATTTTTGTGAACAACACCATACCCCACTAAAGAATAAAGCTGTGATGCAACAAGAGGATTAGTAAATTTTTCAAACAAACCGTATGACCCTTGATCATAACTCTGAGCCGGCCAAAGGTTACAAAGAGTAATGCCCGCTTGTAATGCAACAAATGCAAGGTAGGCATCTTCATTATCAGCTTTAGATTCAAAAATTGCCATGTATTCAGGTAAAATGAGATGGCCCGGCTGTGCCGTAGGAAGAATTTCAAGAGAAATAAGTGGCGCTGTCTTTACAATCTTATGACTCTTGGCAGCATAGAGAGCAGCAAATGACTCGAGTGCTTTAGTTTCTAAGTCCAAAGTAACAACTGAGGGGGACCTTGAGAGCAAATCAGGATCCAAATACTCTAAAAACATCGCAAGCGAAGATACACCATCATGAGCTGCGGCCCGGGCACGAGTACACCAGGCATGATAATGCTCTTGACGTGATCCAGTATCGGGAAACGCCGCAAAAAGCATCATCGACTGACGTGCAAAGAGAGTCGTAATAAACACCGCATCTGCCAGAGAAGTTTCTGGAAATACCCCTACCAGTCCCTGCATTTCCTCAAGAGCAAGTTCAGAATCACGCGAGATATGAGCAAGGCCAGTGTATGCTGCCAACCGTAAAATAGTACCATAACGCACACTCTTTAATTTAGAGTTGAAATCAGTACCTGGAATACACACGGGCTGTTTCTTCCCTGCAAACAAGCTCAAAGAGTCTTCAAGGGGTTGTAACTTCCTAAAACCAAATCTCCTCCCAGCATTGATTTTCAACTCCAGAAGTTTGGGCCAAAGAGCAGCTTCCTGTATAAGAGGCATAGTACGAGTGGGTTCATACCAGACCTGTTCTTGCTCAATAAGAATATCCAGATCAGACGTGGAGAGTCCTTGAACAAGACCTTTTTCAAACAGTACCCTTAACCCCGGATGATAGGAACTACCTAACCAACTAAAGTGCTCAAAGAAAGGATCTGGCGCGGGCTTGGATTCATTAGTAGGCTTAGACTCAAGAGCAGCCTTTGAACCACGTGTAAATTTAGAATGTTTAGAATCCAGTGCCGTATCAGTAACAGTACCTTGTTCGGATAACTCATCTTCAAGTAGAGAAATATTTTCTCGTACAGATCTTGGCGGCCGGTGCGACGTAAAAGCCTCGAGCGCACCAGGCTCCAAAATTCGTAACGGATGTTCCTGGATCACTCCTACCGCCTCTGCCAAAGTTACTCTTCGTTGTTCGTTGCCGATATATTTTTCATTAAGACGAAGAACTTCGGAAAACACAAAATCATAGCTATCAAATAAAATGGGATCACGGCAAAGATCATCAGCCATTGTTGTTATAACATACATACGATTTCCGCTCTTTCCTTTGACACCGAGTAACATCTCAACTAATCGAGGATGCTTGTCCGTAGGAATAACTGAAAATATCTCATCAAGATCAAGCGCGCTAACTTTACTCTTCTGCTCAGCACCCATCATCGGTGAAATCAAAGCATGGGAACAGGAAAAGACAAGGGATGCAACAGACCCCAACTCAGTATAGTCGGACTTAAAATAATCTTCCCATAGCTGATTAACTTTTGCCATATCCCCAACGATGGGTCTTTCATATAATGTCACCGATGTTGGTTCCGCACTAAGAAATGGAGTATTGCGAAGTTTCTTTGTATACTCACCGAACACCGACATCACCGTAACAACCTGAGAGGTGGACGAGGGAGTAAATAGAGCAATCGTCTCCAAAGCCTCCAGTCCCGAGGTGAAACCCCTCGGCCCATAGAATGGCCCGCCCACAAGCCACCGCATAAAGTGTGAATCTTCAAACGACCGTTCGCGAATAAGTAAAGCGAGAAGACCGCCAACGAGATCTTTTTCGTAGGGAACACGAGATTCATATTCCAGAAAAAGAGGATAGTAATTATCTGGTTTTAACATAGATTTCTCAAATGATATGGAACTATTGAGATATCCAATTAATGCCAAAACATCTCC
>CAYIEX010000122.1:0-3165 GCA_964362485.1 uncultured Methanosarcinales archaeon
AATCGTTGATCCTACGTTCAGATTCGTTCTGGCAACAGCAGCAGTTGTAGCACCAGTTAGCAAGTATATTATCGATAAAGGAAACGAACAATACAAAGAATTGATTGTTGGCAACGGCAACATTGGACCAATCACAGAGAAAATGTACGAACTACTAACAGATATACAATATGGAAGAAGAAAAGCACCGGAAGGATGGTTAGTAGAGTGTTGAAAGAGCAATAGGGACAAGACTACAAGTAACCCTCCTCTCTTGCCATTTCTAAAAATAGATCAAGCGACTTCATATAGCCAGTATTATCAACTTGTTGAGGGGTATAACCAACCACTTTCAATAAATCATCATATCCAATCAAATAGGGGGAAGATCTTTCGTACAAAGTAATTCCTATGTCCAAGAAGTTTGATGTGTCAGAAAGACCTAAATCTCTCTTCATTTTGTTGAAAACTTTGTCAGCTTGTTCAGGGACTAAAACAGGATGAAAAGAGCCATTCGTGTCGCCATATAACGTTTTTAACGAGACTGCTAATACATAGGGCCAATATCCCTCAAAATTGGAAACTGAACTGCGAATTAAAAGATCTTCATTATCTCCTTGGGCAGTAAATGGTATACGCCGATCAAATGCATTATCAACAGCGTGTTTTCGTTTTTCATCTTCGTAACAATGATATGGCTTTCGATAAAAATTCTGTAAATGAGCGGAATTTGGAATAATTGTTGCGCCACTATGAATCCAGAGCCTCATTAAAGTATCTGCCACAAATTCAACAGCCCGCAGCTCTAAACCTACTTCAGCACGTGTATACGTAGGCACAATCATCGATACCGAACCAATTTCAATATTGTTCCGTTTAAATTTTGGAGGAAGTTGTTTAATTGTTTTACGTAAAGTACGACTTGCTCCATCAAAACGCACCACGCCTAATGGAAAAGAGAGACCTAAATTCAATATGTCGTCCCTCGTTTGAGCACCCGTCGCATGAACATTATGAATAAAAATGTACAGCGAGTTCACAAATTCTTTTCGTATAGAATCAATGTACGCTGCACCATAGATCCTATTTTCTCGTCCCCAATCATAAAACCACTCATCACCAAAACGAAACATCGCTAACGAATCATCCTCAAACCCTATTTTTCCTGACCCCTTAGTATAGATGACATACGGCTCATTCACTGTACCATGAATGGTATAAACACCTCTTCCTTGACGAAGACTAATGTTTGCCGTCTCAGTTGAGACAACATGGTACAAACGGTCCTGGTGTGGTAAAACCAGCTCTTTAACAGCAATTTTAATAGATTCAGGAAGTGGTAATTGATCAACAATGTTCAGTATGTTTACTTCAAGAGTCACATCCGCTATGTCAGGTAGAGTTCGAATATCAATTGTTGATTGAGGAAAAGGAAAAGAAGGGTATGGTCTACGTGAATTATCCAACCGCCAATAATAATCGGAGGCGTCTAACGAAGCTTCAAGTTTAGGAAACTTTTTTCTTGCATTCATCTATTATCAAAAAATGAGCCTATTTAAAAGAATTTCCCCTTTGTCTCTGATCAGTGATAGAAGAAGTGTTTACAGAAACCACAATCTTGAGAAAACTTTGAAAAATATACCAACTATATCTAAGATAACCAGAATATAAACATGAGGTAAACTATAGTTAGCGGGAACCATCAGGTGAATCTAACTACCAGCTCGTATCTTCTTCAGTCGGCGCGCACTAATTTTATATGCAAGATCAGCTTTAAATGCAACAAGAGACAGATAGTCTTTTGCGCAATGAACAAAAGGAATGAAATCCGCAATGGTCGCTAAATAGCCTAAACGAGTATCCATGTTTTGCTGTTCAACCATCTCCCTGAGCGCATCATTCGAGAGCGGAAGTTCTCGAGCAAAAAGAACTTTATCCATACTTCGATGAAATGCCCTATTCTTACCACCATAAATAGTATACTGCTCAATTTCTTCTTTGATTTTCTTTCTTTTTTGGTTATTAATCTTGAGTCGTCTAACCATTGCACGCCGTTCATTTGCTGGGATCGAAACTAAACCCATCCGAAAATAAATCATCTTCATCTGCAACTCAACATATTCTTCTAAAAGTGGTCGCTCTTGTGCATTCAAATTAATATAATGGGCCGCACGCTGTTCTAATGTAAAAAGATATTCTTGTGAGGGATTTGTATTCTCATAAAGAGTTCTCCCAAATATCACTGGTTCAATTCGTGTCCGGTCCTCACTACTCAACCTCCCCCTAATCCTTGCCTCCAGTTCAAAAAGCTCCGCTGTTCCCGCAGAATTCGTCCAAAGATGCTGCTGCCAGCGAGGAAATGTTCGAAGTTTCGTATACCGGCCCAAAATGATGCGAATTCTCTCCGCTTCCTCAATTGTAATACTCGCAACTTTCCTTGGTTCAACCAAGTGATTCCAGGCGTAATCTTTTGCCAAAAAAAGTTCCAACCTTGAGTCTACTGATCCGTCAACATTAAATTTGTGTCGAGCAATAACACTCTTATTTGAAATTCCCATCTGAGGGATTGCAAGACGAAAAGAAACTTCCTCAGTAGTATCATTATAATAAATCATTCCTTTAGTCTTAGAGGCATGCATTTGCCATTCTGAAAAAGCTTTTTGACCACACACAAGCATATCCAAAGACTCTGCTGGATCATGCAGTCTCTCCATCATCTGGGCAAATTGTTCAGGTGTATACTCCACAAGATGTTGGAATTGTCTTCTCAGGTGTGGTTTGGCAGGCGAAATACCTACACTCATGAAATTCTCCCCTCGCTCGCGAAGTCTCCCGCAAACATGCCAGAAAGGATCCAGAAGATAAGGACCTTTTTTGCCACCATCAACAATCAATGCGAAATGAGACCCATCCGGCCCCGTTTCATCATCCTCATCATCCTTATCTACAATATCTTGGAAACCAAAAAATTGTACTATCTGAGGATTAAGACCTAAAAGATCAGCATACACATAGATAGTGGGAATAATGGTAGTACAATTATTGCCACTAATACGATGAGAACGAGCCTCATGAAAATAAGGAGCATAGATTCCAGTTTGTAAATTTCCAATAAACCCATATTCGAATTCGTTCGCTATATGATAAACATGATCAATAAAGTGATGAGGCTTCGCTTTACGATAG
>CAYIEX010000123.1:0-3077 GCA_964362485.1 uncultured Methanosarcinales archaeon
AACGCACCCAAACTATGAAAATATAACTTGTCTTTTTCTCACTGGGCTACTTCAACGCTCTCATAACGCCGGACATCAAAAATTCACATTTGATACAAATGGTTGCAAACCATTAAACCATTTTGGTACGGAACTAAAAGAACAATCAGGGTCGTATCTTGAGGTATTAGTTCGTGGTCGATTAGGTAATGGCTGCCTAAATGAGTCTACAGGAACATACTTTGTTGAAAAAATAGGTTTTCATAGTTGTATGAAAGCAGAAGGCACATATTATGTTAAGGAAGCCGATGAGTTTTTCGCGTACAAATCTTCAGGAAAATTTTTCGTTGAAATAGTAGGAGAAAATAGTGCGACGTTCTCCACGGGTAAATTCTATGTACAAAATGCTCACAGGCAATTTGGAAATTTCGGACATGGCACGTACACCATTTTTCAAGCTGGTGATTGCTGTCTTCAAGATTCTCGGCGTGTAGGAGAATTGTATCCCACTCTTTATATCCACACTTTTGGAAATAACCTCGGTCGATTCTCATCTGAACTTACGGTCTTTTATCCTCATGGTAAAAATATTCCTCTAGGAGGGGAGAATAACATTGTACATCATGATCCAAAACGATGGCAATATCAATGGGCCAAAGCCGAGGCTGGTTTTAAGCACATGCATCGTGTCTTTGCGGAGGGACTCAAATGAAGCCCGCCCTACTAGAAATGGCACCAGGACCGTTTAGTGATCGCTACCAACGTACAACAAACTCTCACATTCCAATCGTTAAGTCCTCTCTCTTCTCTTTATACGAAGAGTTTCTTACTCTTGACATCAAGTGCCACTTCTCACCAAATATGGACAATATTTATTGCTCACCAGATGCGACCATTATTTTAGAATCAGTGAGAGAAATACTTCCTCCAGATAAAATCAAGACATTTCTGCTCACAACTCAACACTACGAAGAGGAGCCACACTATGCTCGTAATACTGGTTTTTTTGTTTCACAACTCCTTAGTCTCTCCCATGGCGCGGGCTACGATTCATTTTCTCTTGATTTAAGTTCTCTTAAACCAATCCATAACCTTTGTTATAATCTCAAAGGAAGAAAAAATCATAACCTTCGTGTCCTCATTAAAGGTTTGGTTGGAGATTGCTGCGCAATCAACGCAACCAAGGGCACTTATTACATCGAATCAGCGCAAGGTCATTGTGGTTATTTTAGTAAGAGAAGTACTCTGTATATCGGACAGGCGAATAATTATTGTGGCCTTGACAGCAACCAAAGTCGTTTTGTTATCAATCGGCTAGAATCTCCCTCCTGCCTGAGTACCTATGTCAATAAAAGCACGTACTTTTATCGGGACACAAAAGGTATTGCTCACCATGTTGATAAACATGAACACATGGGTATTCCATCCAACATGATAATATCACCAAATGCATGGCATCATTTGTGGCGGGAAGCACAGGATATTTTCAAGCGAGGTGTACTATGAATCAAACCCCATTCGATGGAACCGCACACATGGCCGCAAATCCGTTCAAGCGAACCTATCGACCAACTGCAAAAAATCCTGCTACTCTGCGTACCACTTCATCGCTTGATGACATTCTTGCCCTCTATGAAGAATCCCTAGATACTGCTGTTGATGGAAACAATTATCACCATGGTGTTTTCTACAATTCCATTAGCCAAAAGGTTGATCCACGGCGTTGTATTACTCCAAGCGACATTAATCAATTTATCCTGCTTACCCAAAGTTTTGAGAAACATGAGTATTACACCCATACGACGGGTATGTGGATCTCCCTTTTAATGAATCGGGCTTATAACCAAGGTCACAACAAATTCTATCTTGACCTCCAAAATACCAAGCCCCTAGATTGTATCGGATTTAATCTCGCCGGTAACAGAAATAAAAAAATAAAAGTTATGATTGAAGGAACTGTTGGTGATGAGTTTGGTGCACAGTCTCAACATGCTGTTTTTTATTGTAGAGAAGGAAACCTATTATTTTCTCCGAGCTTTGTAAATTCTACTTTCTATCTCGGTCGCACGAGCATTCTGAGCGGCCGAGTCTATGAACATTTCCGTATTCGGATTAATGGATATAGCCA
This sequence comes from uncultured Methanosarcinales archaeon, assembly GCA_964362485.1. Lineage (GTDB taxonomy): Archaea > Nanobdellota > Nanobdellia > Woesearchaeales > GW2011-AR9 > CAMAVK01. Next base: position 2,108 of record CAYIEX010000123.1, read on the forward strand.
ATCGTGCTATCAAATGCTTCCCCACGAATTTGAAGCCGCATGGAATCACGCCAAGAAAATTATTGAGAGGAATTGCAATGGATCTTAAAGCAGAAATGGCCGGTCCATTCGGAAGCGATTATCAGAGATCATCCCCTCGTACAATAGTACCAACACCAGTGTCAAGATTTAGTGATTTACTTCATCAATACACAGAACTTTTAGAGTCCCCTCATAAACCAAGTTCGTGGATTAGTCAACCAGCTGAAATGTATGCCCAACATTTACGTCTTATCACAACTGTTCTTTCTGCAGCAGATCTGCAAGAATTTCTCAAGCGTACAACCACATTTGAAGTCCATCCCAACTACTGCTGGGCTACAGGATTTGTAATGACTACCCTCATTCAAAATAGTCACAATCATGGTCTTAACACGATCTTTCTCAATGTTGAGGATATAAAACCGTTGGATTGGCTATTTGTCAAACTTAAACAAAAAGCAGGACAGACACTCCACGTTATGGTCTATGGTACTATCGGAGATGAATGTAATTCACACAGTGTAGAGGGTACGTATTATCTGGAGCGAGTCGGAAAAGAATGTTTTAGTCACACGACAAGCACCATCTATGTTCGTGATGCGCAAAATTCCATAGCATTCAAAGGTCGTGGCACGTTTTATAGTGACAACCTTCAATTAATTAAACGAATAGGACAATCAAATTCCACAAAATGCACTTGGACACCAACTTCCAGTTTTGATTTCCTTTGGAAAGAGGCGGAAAAGCAGTACTTTGGAGGATCACGATGACTCTCGAAGTAGCGATGGCTGGACCGTTCAAACCGGACTATAAACCCACTATCAAACAGAAAAGTCCGCTATCTAAATCTCCATTAGAAAGTATTGTAAACGCGTACATCGAGTCATTAGAGTCATTCACGGATCTCGTTGATGAGGGCATCCACGCGGAAGGGTTTCAGGATGAGCTG
>CAYIEX010000124.1:0-3053 GCA_964362485.1 uncultured Methanosarcinales archaeon
TGCAGTTCGATTTGCTTATTCGCATCACAGATGATTTTGGATTTTCGAAACTTCGCTTAGCACACCGACTTGCGCAATCGCGCTATGAACTGCCTGCAGAAGAATTTTCCTTCATGGACATTCCGCTTCCTTCAAAGGAAGGGCTACACGATATTTTGACTAAGCATATTACTTTAATTGAGCAGAAACGTCAACAGTATGCTTTTAACTCTGGCAAGGTTCTCTCGGCTCTTTTTCACGTAGTAGATTACACCTCGACTACAGATGAAATGTTTAGGTATGACTTTAGCGGCTCGGATGTAAATCAAGTTTTAGAGGAATGCCGCGAAGAATTTGCTCAACACGACAATTCTGAAATTATTGAAGAAGATGTTATTCGCTCTATACACACATTTGTAGAGAGAAGGCCTAGTGACAAAAAAAGAAAAATTGGGTTAGTGTAAATCATGAAACTAAGTCTCGCAATGAACCAAGAGTGCCTAGTTCTCTCTTTCTCACATAAAAGGAGGTTATTACATAATGGGATTTAATAAAAATTTATCTACTACAACACTTGAAACTTTACTTACCGGAGTAGAACAACCAAAAGACCGTGTTTATATTATTAGTGAGGTTGGTTATGATACCCACTACTTTGATGAGGACTCTTATAACAATTTGATTGCTTTTATGAAACAGGATCCAGCTTTAGGTGGGATTATTGTTGATGGTGCACTTACTAGACTTGATCGACCTGAGTATTTCAATGATGCTCTCTCTTATTGGGAGAGAGACGCCGTATCCTGTCAACATGAGGCAAGATCTATTCCTAATAACCTACAGTATCACACTCTTCTTGAGCGACAATTAAATATTCTTAAGTCTAAACTTGTAGAGTTAAGGGCATCTTTTCCTGAGGCAACGATAGTATTTAATTGCGATACCGATGACTTTCAATTTACCTTATCGGCACTTATTAATGAAGCGATGCTTCGCAAAGTCCAAGAAATTGATAATCAAATTAACCATCTAAAAGAAAAACGTAATCAATATCGTCAAGAAATGAGTGACATTCGAAAAGAGAACAAGAAGGACACTTTAACGAGCGATATGAAAGATAGGCAAGTACAAAATCTTGAGCAACGACTTAGCAATATCGGTGAAGAGATAAGCGAGTGTTACACCCAAAAAAATCTATGGCGTGAAAAAAAGGTGAGGCCGGCTCACCAACTCTACACTCGTGAACTATTGGCTGAAGTTTATAATCAATTTGAATTAATCTGTTCTCCTCTCAGAGTAGATCTCATCACCAAACCAACAACTCTTAAATTTGGTGATCTGTCTCTTAATTTTAATCATAGCTCTGAAAGGTCGTGGGCTGTTAAACAAGCACCCGATGAGGGCTATGTTGGATCCTCACTTGAGACACTACGACGAGCCAAACAAGAAGTGGTGGATGTAATTGTGGAAAGTGGTCATCATGGACGGGTGTACAAGCAATTGCAGAAGTTATATGATCACGAACGCGAAACAAATTTTCAAAATCAATCATCCTCACTGCCCCACATCGGACAAGATACTATTACTATTGTTTTTGCTCTTCCTTTTGAGAACCAGCTAGGAATTGCACGTTATGGCAATGGTTATGAACAGGTTAGATTAAGCGGTGGAAAACCCATGGGTACACGGAAGTATGCTGCCATTGATCGACTAGTTTCAGGTGGCGTGAGTGGTATTACTGTTATCGATAAGGATAAAGCTGGTCTCGTGGGAACGGAGTGGATATCTTATTCTCATTTTGTCCAAGGTGTCCCTTCTTCTTGCTCGTCTTCATCTCTTGTTGTGGCGACTTCGGATGAGCATATAGGATCACCAGAAGAAAATATTATGGTTCGTCATGCAATGACTGTGTTATTTAATCATCTTGTTGAAAATCCACTCGTTCTTCGCTCTACTATGCACTACGCATGTGGTTTTATTAGTGGGGGAGATACGGCAGAGGCAAATTCAAAAAAATGGAATCATCGTTATCATTATCGTCCTGATCCTCTTTTAGTTCTCTCGCGTAACCTTGTCGATTTGACTTCTTTTGATTCGAGTAGCAAAGAAAATATTTTTCAACTGCTTCATCAGTTTACGAGCGATGCTCGCTCTGGCAGTGTCGAAGATATGAGTGTCATCTTAGGACGTGTTGCTGATTATTATGAAACGTACTTAAATATTTCTCTCACAAAGAGTTCTCTTCAATTGGTGCATTTAAGTGTTCCGGGCAATCATGCTGATGGTGTTCTTGTTGATTGTGGGTTTCGTGAAAGTGATTTTTTTGTTCAACGCCTTCAAGCACGAGGAGTTCCTTTATTTCAAGTTGGACGTTTGTCTTCATTGGAAGAAGCACGAGTTGCGGTAGGTGGTTATAGTTCTGCTCGTATCTTACAAATTCCCGAGTATGGTTTATCAACGACTGGTGAGGCTTTATTTGGCCCCATTAATCTGCTGATCCAACATGATCCAAAAGGGAGTCGGTCTAGTGGACTTGTAGGTGCGGCTCGGGCAGCTAAAGCGGATCTGGCACTTGCCGGTCATACTCATGAGACTTATGTTAAAACATTCAATGTCGGTCTTAATAATTTTGGTATCGCGTATCGGTTAGCGACGCTACAAGGAACGACACCAACCGAAAAATACTATGCTGCAAGTCCTCCTCGAACGCAAGCTGGTCATCTGTTTATAATGCCTACACCTGGGCATTTTTATGAAAAAACACTTCCTGCACCATATTTGGAAAAGATTGCTATTGCAGAACTAGTGGATAAAATAGAACGGAATTAACCTCTTATGGAGTTGAAAGAAGCTTATTATTAGGCAATTTGACCACAAACCTTTTAAATAACCCCTAGTTTACAAATCACACTTATAAATGTGGGGCTGTAGTGTAGCCTGGTCTGGATGTTCCAGAGGTAACTATCACTAATGGTTTGGGTGAAGATCTCAAAAAAACCATTGAACCCCGGTTCGAACCTGTATATTGACCTCAATGTACAGCGATTTTCCGGGCAGCCCCACTTCATGCTGGG
>CAYIEX010000125.1:0-2960 GCA_964362485.1 uncultured Methanosarcinales archaeon
AAATATTCATTTGATAGCAAAGAACAATTGGATATGTAAGACCCAATCCAAGCACACCAACATTATTCACAAGAATCCCATCAGGTTTAATCTCAGCAAGAACTTTTCGCAACCGCACAAGATCAGAATCAACCATGACCATTGGTGTATACGCAAAAAACATCTTCCCCGCTCGCTGCACGGCCTGACAGATCGCGACCGCATCAGACCCAAAGACATCGTAATATATCACATCCGCCCCAGCGCTAACTGCTTCCTCAGCTGCTTTTCTGGAATACACGCGTACATGTATCATCCGACGTTGAGCAACCTTCGCCTCAAACGTAGGCAGAGACACCACTTTTTTCTCTTTTGATGGATAAAACGTATCCAAAATCAAATCCTCAATCCGACCACGCAGCGCCGTCAACTCACGTTTTGGAATAAACGAGTTATCCGTTTCAACCGTAACAGAATCCAACACACAATAAAATCCAGAATACTTCTCCATCTCCAACTTCAATTGCGCAGCCGTAAGTGGATGTTTGGTAGCCTTCACCGCAGTACTTACCAGAGTCGTTCTAATCTCGCGACCCATACAATTAACCACTATTTCAGGAACTTTGCCCTCGCAAACCCGAAGCAACAAACTAAAATAAACCAAACGAGGTTTGCCAAGTACATCCTCACCATCACGCTTTGAGGTAAGTAAAACCGTTGCACCATTCTGAAACCCCTCAACCTCAAGCTCGACACGATCTCCTTGACGTCCTTTCGAAACGCTTTTACCATTCAACCGAATTGTTCGAACATAATCTCCACTCATCTTCCCAAAATTAATACAACCAACGCCATCATTAACTTCAAGGTCCTCTTGTAACTCAAGAACCCCAGTACGGACTTTTCCCAAGAACAATCCACGATTCGTAGCAATAAGAGGATCTACAATTGATGTTTCACCATGAAAATAACCCGGTGTAAATTCCCGATTAAATGCCATTTTAAGTTTACGAATCTGCACCGGACCAACTTTCGTTTTCCCTTCACGCGCAAGAATATCAAGCTGCTCACGATACGATCGAGTTGTCACCGCAACATATTCCGCCGGCTTCATTCGCCCTTCCAATTTGATCGTCTGCACACCACTCGCCGCCACCTCCTCCAAGTAAGGCAGCAGCGCTAAATCTTTGGCAGACAAAAGATATGTATCTCCATTATACTGCTTACGACAACTACTCGCACACAGACCCCTATTTCCCGACCGTTTCCCAATGAGCGATGAGATCAAACATTGTCCAGAATAGGAGATACACAAATGACCATGTACAAACGTTTCTAAGTGTGCATGTGTTGAATCATAAATTGCCCGCACTTGCTCATGTGTCAATTCACGCGCAAGAACAAACACATCAACATACTTCGACCAAAACTTCACTGCAGTAGAGTTCATAATTGTTGATTGCGTCGACGCATGGATAGAAAGAGTAGGAAAATATTGTTTAATTAGCGGTGCAAACGATAAGTCCTGCACAATTATAGCATCAACGTTATACGAGTCTGCAATCGCCACTTGCTGCAAAAAAGGACCCATTTCTTGATTCTTAATGAGAGTATTGAGTGTTAAATAAACCCGAACATTATGCATATGCGCATATTGAATTGCCCGCTTCAACTCATCTTTTGTAAAATTATTGGCCAGTCTGCGCGCATTAAATAGCTTCGAGCCTAAATACACCGCATCGGCGCCATTACTAACCGCTGCAATCAATGCTTGGGGACTACCAACTGGACTAAGTAACTTCATAAACAGAACAGAAAGCATTCGCTTTAAAAAGATTATCGTCGAAAATGAGAGCCTACTTCGCCAAAAGAGACTCGGCAAAATCATGTACCTGGGATCCATATTCTTTGAATCGAGGGGAATAAACCGCCACCTCAGAACAAAGATCCGCAAGACGTCGTAAACCACCTCGAATCTCTTGCGAAACACCATTATTCATACCACTCATAACGCGAGGATCCAAGTATGAAAAAGCATGATCAAATGCATGCAAATCTGTTGTTGTCCCTACTTCCCGGGTAATTTCAGTAATTAAATCCTGAATTCCTTTTTTCAAAAGATCATACGACCCTTGTACATCCACAATCTCATCAGGTAATTCATCTGCCACATCTTCATGTAATTCCTGTCGGAGGCGATCCAATCTCCCTCGAACATCGTCAGGTAGACTGGTAAGAACTCTTGCCAACATCTCCCATTGATGTCGAGCAAAAAAAAAGCTCACTTCATCGCACTTAGCAACCATCGTAGTCATTGAACCTAATGCTAAGCAGTAATCATGTAAATACCGCCGACTTGATGAAGGCACAACAATTTCTCTAAGAACCTCATCAATTGGTCTATTTCGAGGTAATAAAAGAGAGAAATAGGTTCTAGCTGTCGAGGTCTCGGTAGAAAGCTCGCGAGACGTACTCAAAATAGAACGTGCAGCATCCAAAGCATGATTGTACACCAGTCTTGTTGAGAAAGGAAAAGAGAAATGAACTCGTTCTTGAGTATGAGACATTGTAAAGGAGATATCTTCTGCTCTAGCCGCCCGATTGAGTAAGTACAATGCACCCAACGCCTCATGTAAAGAAGAAGTAGTCCGACTTCCGTGATGAAAATGAAAATCTTGTGACTCTGGAACTTTGTATTCGATTCCCACCCGTAAATTCTCAGCAGAAGCTAAAATACAAAATACCCCGCTCTCGCTGCGCCCTCGGTTCTGATAAATCCGAATATCGCGATCACGTAAAATTGGCTGCATAGAATAAATTTCCCCTAACTCTTTAAAAAATTATAGCCAAAAATAGAAAAACCCCCTAACAAAAACCAAACCCTTATAAAGAATAAAAGCATTTTTCAACACATGAGCATTTTGTTCAAAACCTACAACGGCCAACCCCAGCTCCACATCTACCAAGAAACGTGGTCAGTT
>CAYIEX010000126.1:0-2931 GCA_964362485.1 uncultured Methanosarcinales archaeon
GTGCCATCACTCGGCGCGCCTGCTCAATATAATCTTCCACACCACACACTCTTGCTAACTCCTCTAATGTACTTTGCCCAATCGTATCATCTGTTAAGGTAAGCTTTCCAAGTTCAGCATTAACCATCGCCTGGATATTATTACGTCCTTTGAGTGCTTGAGCATAACTAATAATATCTACTGCTTGAGATCGTGAAACGCTCATTTCCACCCTCTCCTCTAATTCTTCTAATTGAGAACGTAGCGGGGTACGCTGCAATCGCAAAGAACCCTGATCTACAAACTCTGGACTTTCAACGAGGCTAACTGCCTGGTCATCTTCATGTGACATCTGTACGAAATAAAGATTTTCATTTATATAATTTTAGGGTTTAGCAAAGCACTTCCATTAGAACCTAGAGAAAACAAGAAAAAAAAACCAAAAAATTATTGGGATTCTTTCACAATTTGTATTCCTGTTACAATGCCCCAAATCCATACTCCTAAAAGTAATGGGAAACCGATGAGGATAAACATGAGCGGAATACTTACTATTGTAAGGACGAGTTGAATAATCCCGACCTTCGTTCGGCCACCGATAATACTTCCCAGACCCGGGAGTAATACGATGTTTAAAATCAATGCTGCGATCGCAAGACCTTGACTGATTTTTGTAGACTTCGGTTCTACTTTCGTAGTTTTCGATTCTACCTTTGGAGTAACCTTCTTTGAAGCTGCCATAATTCGAGGTACCTTTTTGGGATTTATATGGGTTTCGAAAGAGTATATCCTAAAATGGAGAACCCCTACTCACTTTTCAGCTGCCGTAATGAGCCTAACTCCTGATACAATTGACCACACCCACATCGTAAACATAAGAATTAAACCTGCTATTAAAAATGGGATCCCGATCAGAAGAACTGCAAAAATAGCGCCCCCAACAACCAAAAGAAGACCGACAATGAAAAACACCAACTGTAATATCCCCGTCATAACTTTTCCAGCGATAATTGTCCCCAATCCCGGAATAACAAGAATGTTAAGTAAAAGTGCAATGATTGCTATGGTTTGACTAGTTTTTTTGGCCATAGCCCGCTTAATACAACACTCTTTAAAAAATATTCTAAACAAAAACAACCTAAACAAAAAAACCATTAACATAAAAAAAAGAAGTAAAAAAGAATTAAATCAAAAAATCTACGCAAAAGCACCAATTACTGCACCCATTGCAACTAGGCTAACTAAATGATATCCAATGTTAATTGCATACCCTTGTAATGGCTTATTCTCCCACAATACTGGCGAAATCATCATAGTAACGCAAAAACCAACCCAGATGAGTAAGCCAATCATTGCTCCTCCAAGCGGGCTCAGTGAGCCGGTTGCCTGAATGAGTAAGGAAAGCACAATTGCCATCACAACTGACATCAGCGCGCTCACAATATATCCTCGCCGCGCTCCCTTCTTCATATCCATCTTCTTCGGATCAATTTTGACCAGTTTGAGCCACACATTCCCAAAAAGAAGCGGAGAATACCATAGTGCTCCAAGAACCATATTAATTAATGCCGCAATAAAAACTGCAGCCCACGAAATTTGTATACTTAACATGTAACGCACCTCACACCAAGGATCGCATTTTGAAAATATAAATCTTCCGAATCAAGTGGCTTTCCAGCGGTCCCGATAAATTTATCTCTCCTATCTTGGTATAATCAGCCTAGGACATCTTTCAAATAGGAAACGCGACTTGATCAATTTTTAGAAGACCCCCAAAAAATCCAAAAAACTTAGTTAGACGAGTATTGACTTTTTTTATGTTTGTTCGGTTTCACAGCTCTGTTTTATTTTGCAGCAAATTCCCAATAGCCTGATACGCTTCCATAAATACGTCTTCTTTAAAGAAAATCATCATCTCGGCACCTATGGTATGAAACGATTGAATCGAGATTCCTTTGAAAGCGAGGGAGCGGGTAATTCGATAGTAGATTCCCGGAATATCTTTGGTTAATTTTTCCCAATTGACGGTGACGTAGGCAAGGTTATCAAGCTCGGAAGTAATTTTTTGTCCACGAAGTGCTTCTTTAATGATTTTTTTATTGTGTTGATTGGTAAAAATCAAAATTTCATAACTCCCTTCGATGCTGGAGAGAATATCACCTTTGTTTCTCTTAATTTTGGAGTCAATTACTCGAAGAATTTTTACAATTTCGGGTGTTTTTTCAATGGCTACTTCATAAATTTGCGACTTGGTTGCGATTTCAAGACTTGGAGGAAATTTCCATTGAAAAACCTGTTTTTTATTTATGGTGCTTGCATAACGTCGAATAGCCATGCTTACTGCTGAGAGTTTGACTTCTTTGCGCAGCTCTCGTTGAATAATAGGGTGGATTTTTTCTGCCACTGCGCTAATGTTAACTAGTTCTTGTTGAAACATGTCGATAAGGAACGGATTTTTCTCAAGTTCTTTTTGAACGAGGTGTTGGGTGGTGACCATATTTGTGGTTTCGGTTTGGTTCTTTATAAAATTTGTTAAAAATTTAACATAAAGTTAAAATAATGTTCTCGTGCCTGCTTTACAATGGTTGATTCTGATCCTACAATAAAATTAGATGAATTGGTACGTTCTCGTCCCATTAATCAAGTTGCGGTCTACGCAATGCTTCAAGCTCATATCAATGTGGAGGATTCTTTACGTAAGAGACGCATGGGTATCTCAGAGGTAATTACGTATGCCTATGGTGAAACTTCCGCTCCAGTTCATGACATAACGATAGAGCAATATGCAACTGGATTCGTTATAAGACAACAAAACAGGCAACAAGGATTTTAGAAGATGCAATTGGAATGAAAAGAGCGATCCCGTTTACGCGATTTAACTGGAACGTTGGGCATCGCCCAGGAATGGGTCCTGGACGATATTCTATCAAAGCATCAACAGAGATTTTGACA
>CAYIEX010000127.1:0-2885 GCA_964362485.1 uncultured Methanosarcinales archaeon
TTATTTTCTGAAACTGAGCGTAACTTGCCCGGACATAACGCTCATGCGTAGGATCCGTTACTAAATGAGCATATGCAAACCGCTCATCACGCGTAAGTTTCTTCGATAAAAGCGCAATGTCGAGTAAGAATTTAGTCTGCCCAAAATCATACTCATATTCGCGCAATTGTGTTAGAACAATAAGTGTAATCCCACTATTTTGCAGTAAAATATCAACAATCTTGGCCATACAAAGAGAACTATATTCAATTGATGGTGGAAAAGGACATTTCTCCATATAGACTTTCAGAATCTTATTTTCCCCTTCATGATACGTTTCGTACTCAAAACAATTCTTCCCAGCATCTACCATCGTTTTAAGAGCAAAGAGAAACCGAGTTTATTATGTTTTCTGTAAAGTGGGAAACAGCTGTGACCAAATATGAGTAAAATGGAGAAGAACAATTGCACTCAAAACCCCAGAAAGTATTTACTGCTTAGTGAGAAATAAGCGTTAAATTTATAAAGAAAAGAAAGAAAGAAGTTATTTAAAATTATTAATATAAGAGGCATAAAAAATGAACCCATTAGAACAAGCAATTGATTTGTATGAACATATGAAAGGAGAACCAGTGGTTAACGTTCGCGAACAACTCGGTGATGTACCTGTTTTAACTCCACAAGAAATAGGCACTTTCTATGCTGCCGTTATTTCACAAGGTCAAACTGCAAAACCCGATTATGTAACTGGCCCATTTATTGATGCCCTACTACAGAAATCGTACGATAATGGACATAATGGCTTTGTGTTGGAAGGAGATGCGCCCTGGCTTCAACTTGCAAATGGATTACGTGGTAACCCGAAAGACCACCTGAAAATTACTATTCCTGGCTCAGTTAAAACTGTTGGATTCAGAGCTAGCGACATTGTTATCACCGTAGGAAAGGTATACCATTTTAAATTGTAGAATCCTTTAATTTTTTACTTTTATCTTTTCATACTTTTATCTTTTTATCATTACAACTTTAGATAAAACTGAATTCGAGAGTGAAGTTTTCCATAGCCACTCAATCTCTTCTCTGGAGCTAACTCATTGAGATTAATATATTCAGTCGCACCCGCTTCCAGTGCTCGCGCTTGTGCCCGTGGAACGAGATCACTTTCCAAGCCATAAAATCCCGCGGCAATGATTGGTGTATTTTTGTTTAACGAATCATCCCCACGTGCAGCACGAATAACACGAAGTCCAATCTCATAATTATCAGGATTATCTTTCGCCCTCATTATTGTTGCAAACTCTGGATCGGTATAAGGATCACCAGGCGGGATGTAGGGACTCACAATCACAAGAGGAACAACAGTAGACACGAGATAATCGAGTGCCTCCTGACCGTAGGAAAATTGTTGCAATGAAATTTCAGGAAGATAATCATTGAGTATTTCAAGAGAATCCGTATAGGATTTATCCAAAACCCATGGAACAGTAACCATAATAACACCTTGACAAATACAATATTAAATACTTTGCGATCCTCTAACTCCGATAATGCACCATCGTTTTCCACTCTACGACATTCTTCAACAGGCCCGGAATTAACCCCGTAACAACAAAATTCTTGTACGTCAGAAATCCATCCCATTTCCCTAAACTAATAATCATCACCCGCGGTTTTGATTCATACGACACGAGATCCTTCCCCGCTTCCAAACGGATAATATTTTCAACAACAACCCCTGCTTGCTTCTCCGCATTCTGCGCCGTCTTTTCCTCCCTAATCCCCGTTAAATCACCAGCAGCAAAGATATGGCTGCACCCCATCACCTGCATATAAGGATTAACATTAATCGAATGATTTTTACCAAGCGCCGCAGATAAACTATCTCCCACCAAATTCCCATTAGGGGTGATACCTGTACACCAAAATGCTAAATCAACTTTCATCTTGCGACCCTTATCTGTTTCATATAAACCATCCTTGGTGCCACTTGCACGCTCACCATAAATGATTTCCACACCACGCTTGGTAAGCCAATTCGTGGTATACTCAATTGCCCGCGGAGGATTGCGATCAATAAGTTTCTGTCCGCTGTGCAAAATCGTAACTTTTTTCGATGGAAAATGAGTAATAATTTCCGCCGCAAGTTCCACTCCAACAATTCCCCCGCCAATCACCAAAACTCGTTCCGCTTCCCGCAATCGCTCCGCATACTCCTTTAACTCTGCTGCACGGCTCGAAACTACCAAATTATCTTCTTTAATCGGAGTAGTATACGATGACCCCGCCGCAATAATAAGATAATCAAAAGAATACTCTTTGTCTCCTACAAAAGCAGAGTTAGGAGTTACCTTTGTAACCATGCTTTTAACGATCTTCGCTTTTTTAAGGTAGCGCCGATGCTCAACTTCAATACGACGCGCATGCCACGGTTCCACAATCGTTCGCAAAACCGCAGGCGTAAACTCATAATAATCTTTTGAATCAATAAGAGTAAGATCAAATTTTGTCTCAAGACGCCTAGCACAATACGCGCCAGCAAACCCCCCACCAATAACAACGACTTTTTTCACAAGTTAGAAATAACACTTTGATTTTTATAGTTTGCTACTAAGTCCACGACTATCACCCAAACCATACCCCAGTAACTCACATAGGGACGCAAGATCATCAGTGATTGCAAGCAAGGAACCTAATAATCCACTATTCTCATCCAAGGAAGGAACCTTAACGCAAGAGCTAGCCCGATACTTTGAATGAAATGGTCCAGCCATACCAACGTAACAGTTTTCCATTAAAAATCACAATCAGTACCATAAAAGAGACTTATTTTAAAAAATCATAGTCAAAAAAACAGAAATAAAGAAAAAAAATATACCTTACTCAAAATTACTTCTTATCCACCCCAA
>CAYIEX010000128.1:0-2868 GCA_964362485.1 uncultured Methanosarcinales archaeon
ATGGCTTGAATTGCATAGGAGGCGTGAGTACTGTGGTGTGTAAGGATGACGATAACACCAATCTCGGGGTCTTGGAGGATTTCTTCGTACGATGAGGTTGCATATGGTATTCCATAATGAACGGCCATGCTGGCTGCGGAGCGTCCTGACTTACTGAAGACATATTTGATAAAGATATCATTGCGATCAAGAAGAATGGGAAGATGAACAGCGCGAGCCATGTTACCAACACCCAGAAGAGCAACACCGATTTTTTCCGATGGTTTTTCTTTCGAGTTATATCGAATCGTTGTCTGAAGTTTGTCAGGGTGAGGGTAAATTATAAGTGCTGCGGGAGTTGTGGAGGTGTATAAAGAGGTTGTTTTTGCGAAGTCTTTGGATACAGTATTTAGAGACTGGATTAATTCTGGTTTTGTTGTTGCTATGAAATGGTGGACATGCTTCTCTGAAAGATTGTCTACCAATGAACGTTTGTCATTGTTGCCCAGATGAAGTTTACGATCATCAAAAAAGAAGCAGTATTGCTCGGCTGAATAGGGAGCAAAGAGTAGAGTGTCGATTTCTTTTTCAGAGATGACGATGATGTGCGTTTGCGGATGAAGATGCTTTCTTATCTGCTGTAATTGATTGGAGGTGATATCTGTGTGGAGGATAAAGAGAAAGTCTACTTTACCGGACTTGGGGAGAGCATACTTTTGTTCCGACACAATGGATTCTAAGATTGCACAGCCAATTTCGCTACCGGTGCAGTGGATTGTGGAAGTTGAAGGGATTTTGAGGAGATCGAGAAGCATCATCAATTTTGTAGCATAGATAGAATAGAGTGCGGCTAGCGGGTCCGTACTTTTTGGTATGGGCACGACAAGAGAGCGAGTAACGGCATTATATTGCGCGTGGTTTGCTTTATACCAACCTGTCGCTACGACTGTGTCACCTATGCTCAGATCTTTGATAGCAGTACCAACTTTCTCTACCTCGCCTAAGATGAGGGCGCCGGTGGTGTGCCAATTGGCCATCATGGCTCTGCCAAATGAGAGTGTTTTTTGGAAACCATCGGCTTTGACTTTTTTGATGGCAAAATTAAGCATTTCTGGATCATGAAGGAGCTTGGTGAACGGATTTCCTTTATTTGCAAAGAGAATACTGCGTTCAACATCTCTTAAGTAGAGAGAATGTGTTGTTTTGATGAGAACTTCTTTACTATCATATTGAGGTAGAGGAATATCCTGGAGAATAAAATCTTTTTTAATTTTGAGGAGCTGTTTCATAGGAATGTACCCTTGAGGAAATTCAGAGGATTGCTTTTTATAATTTATGTATCTTAAAATCAAGTAGATGAGATTTTACCCATTCCGTTTAACAAAATATATAAAAGGACCATTTTAGGAGATTCTATGTCAAAAATTGCCTTTGTTACTGGTGCTGCGGGTCAGTTAGGCTCTGCTCTTGTTGAAAAGTTGGACAAGGAAGGGTATGAGATTATTGCTTTCATTAAAGAGCATCACGATGATTCACTGCTGCGGATATTACCTCACGTTACAAAGGTTGTTCGAGGGGACCTCAAAAAACCCGAATCCCTTTTGGGGCAAATTCCGCAAGGAGCAATTGTGTTTCACTGTTATTCATTAAGCCCTGGTGCCAATGCAAGTGAAGATGTGTATATGGCAGAGAATAAAGTAGGGACACAGAATTTACTGCGTGCCGCAAAAGAAGCGAAAGTGATTCAATTTGTGTATATGAGCTCATGTTCAGTAATAGGGCCAAAAGCGACGCCGTCGCATGCGATAGCAGAACGTGATCCGCCGTCACCCAATGAGCCGTATGGACGGAGTAAATATGCTGCGGAGTTGGAGATTCGAAAGTTTTACGATGAGACATTAATACCCACTCTTATTTTGCGTATTTTTCCTCTCTATGGTCCGCGGGCGCACCGTAATTCTACGCCGGTTCGATTATGTAAGCTGCTTTCACAGGAGCGATTCTTTATGGTTGGTGATGGAAATAATCATTACGAATTCTGTTTTTCGCGCAATGCGGCTGAGGGGATTGTGCTAGCGTCTCAGAAAATTAGGTCGGGGATCGAAATTATGAATATCTCTGAGCCTGTACGACGCACATATAATGAGGTTATTAATGAGCTTGCAAAGCAGGTAAACCCTCATGTTAAAATTGTTCGAATACCAAAGATTCCTGCACTTATGATTGGGGTTGGTGGGGAAATAGCATTTAAGATATTTAGAAAACGGACGATTACACGCCTCCGAACGGTGCAAGGACTGCTTGGTGGATGGAAATCGGATTGTTCCAAAGAAGTTTCGATGCTTGGATATACACAGCGTTATCAATTGGAAGATGGTTGTGCAGAATTGGTTGAGTGGGTGAAGAAAAGTAAGGTGTTAGAATCGGAAGGGATTAAATTAGCGTAGTTTTTTTAATTTATCATTGAGGAAATTTTTGTATTCATCTAATTTACCATCAATTGTGCTAAGAGTTTCTTCAATTTTTTCGAACTCGGCAGATATTTTATGGGCCGTTCTCTGAAGAGTTCCTTCGTGATCTGGGCTGAACAATTTATCAACTATACTTACTCCATAAATTAAAGACCATTCGTGCCAGCAGGATATAGCCACTTCCGAGGTTGGTTTCCATTGCCAAAGAGAGATACCATGTTCTCTAGCCATGATGTATGTTTGACTAGAAGTTATTTCTTGCGGGACAGAGCTTTCGTGATCAACATGAATTATCTCATCCATTTCTGATGGTGACGCTTCCATGGTGACATTCTTTACAGCTTCAATCACATGTGAGGTGATGCTCTCTTGGGAGAAAGTGGTGTAGAAATCACCATAATTCTCATGCTGTAATCCT
>CAYIEX010000129.1:0-2314 GCA_964362485.1 uncultured Methanosarcinales archaeon
CAATAATTGCCAGGGAGGTAGGAAGGAGTTTTGGCCAATTCGCTAATGACTTTAGCGCGTACCTTCTTTCGTGTGATTTCGAATTATCCCAAGTCGGGAGGAATGCCTCATTTTATGTTTCAGGAAGTATTCTAACGTCCAATACTCCTTCTGCAGAGCTTTGCATCCATACTCCCCATCAAAGCACCTTTAATGCATTGTATCAGAAAAACTATCATGCCCACCTGCTTCCACCTGCTGAATGGGCAACAGAATGGCAGAAGGCAGAAGACGCTTTCACTACGCTCGATCAACTCCTGGAGTTTGTTCCATGATGGCAGCCGATTGTGAAATTGGAGGCGGACCCTTTGGAAAAGACTTTCGACCTACTCCAAGGTCATCAATTTCACGATCCGAACTCTCTGCACTCGATCCACTCTACACACAGTATCAGGATTTTCTGACCTTCCGGGCGGATATCTTTGAAGACCAATTGGACTATGATACGGACAAATTCCCTCTCCAATCGAAAACTCGTGAAAAGTTAGATTCGATTGTAGACGTTCTTACTCCTTTTGAAATCCAATCGTTCATTAATTTAACTCAAAGCGATGAAAATAAGCTTCACTATGGCCATAACACTGGCCTTTTTCTCTCACGACTTATTTCTCTCTCTCATGAAAGTGGCAACAATGACTTTGTTATGGATCTAAGAGGATTAAAACCTATTGATTATGTTGGCTATAACCTTATCGAGAAGGAGGATCAGACGCTTCGAATTCTTGTACGAGGAACTCTTGGTTACCACGGAATGTACAAAGTCGAAGGGGGGATATATTACATTGAGGAGAGTGCATACTGTCTTGCACAATTAGCAAAAAACATCACGTTGTATGCAAATAACACGAACGACCACTGTGGAGTTAACAGTAGGAAATCATTTTTTTATATAAAATCAGTAGATAAATTAGTAGAGCTATACAGTCGGCATTCAATTGAATGTGTATATTATGAGCATGAACCGGGATTTAACTTTGGCCAATTTGATCGAAGGAGTACCTATCACGTTGTCAAAGCGACGCATCCTCTTCCTGATCCAGATTTTCCAAACTGCCATCAACTCGATTTAAGCGAGTGGGAGAAGTTATGGCAGCCCGCAGAAGATGTCTTCACCCGCGGAGGATTTCAATGACTCTTGAACTTGAAATTACCAAAGGACCATTCAGCCAAACATACAAAGCAACATCACGACCAACCGCCATAACACCAACCTCTAAATTTGCGGATCTCTACAAAATCTATGAACAACTACTTGCCTTGCCAAAAAACATACATTTCTTCCACGATCAATATCTTGAATTCAGTAAGGTAAGACATACAATAACGTGCGCTCTCGACCCATCCGATATCCAACTATTTGTCTCCGGTACTACGTCCTATGAACATCAACACCATTACCGTTGGGCAACGGGATTGCTCATAAACCAACTTCTTGAAAACAGCCACTACAGCGATATTGATACATTTAGATTGGATCTACGCTCTCTAAAACCAATAGATAACCTCTTCCGCTCACTAGAAGAGCTACCAAACCGCACTCTACGCATTATGGTTGATGGACGCTGCGGTCATTTTGTCAATAGCGGCAGTATTGGAGGAACATATTATATTGATCATATTGGGGGAGTTGGATTGAATTGTCAGAGCGGCACATTCTACCTCCGATCGGCTAATCCTAATTGTGGCAGAATGTTTTCTCAGATGAATGTTACAACTTGTGATCTTAACCTCTCCGCCCAGCTAGGAAACATCCATGTGAAGTGTCTCTTTACACCAAAATCTAGTTTCGATCAACTCTGGCGGGAAGCCGAAGAGCAGTACTTCGGAGGATTGCGATGAAATCTCGGATTGAAGCAGAAGTAGCAATGGCCAGCCCATTTGGAAAAAACTTCAAACCTACATCTCTCACCGGCATCCCGACGACCTCCCACTCAACTTCTATAAGTAAAGCACTGGAAGTATATGAACAAGTACTGAGCCGCTGTCAACACCATGACTCCCTCGCTGCCTCCGAAGTCATGAATCAATTCCCCATCCTGGATTCAACTCAAATTAACAACTTCCTTCAGGTGACCCAAGTGTATGAGTATCAGCCGGCGTATGAAACAGCTACCGCGCGAAGTCTTCATCATCTAGTCCAGCAATCCCATCGCCACGGTCATAACCATTTTGATTTAGATTTCACCGGTCTACGTCCACTATCGGGAATGTTTGACACTCTCAGTCAAATGGAAGACACTCATCTCACTCTCATTTTGCGAGGTTATCTTGGTAG
>CAYIEX010000130.1:0-2200 GCA_964362485.1 uncultured Methanosarcinales archaeon
AAATTAGAAAATGCCGGTCACGAAGTGAGAAAACTCGCGTAATACCCCATCAGCTTGCTGTGGGGATAGCGAGTTTTCAGGCATTTTCTTTATTGTTAGTTAGTCTATAATAATCCTCATTTGGGGTATAGGACTTTATTAATTATCTTTTCCATTTCTGTATCCTTGTCTATTGCAGGGAATTGATAAGCTGCATGAAAAACCCCAAAGAGAGTTTTATCTTTCTCTGCTTTAGCAAATTGGTCACTACTTATTTTTATTCCCTCATTTTCATATCTTCGGGACAATGATTCATATTCTCCCGCTCTTCCTCGGATACTACCTATGCGATCCCGAAGTTGTTCAATTTGCTCAATTAGGTAACCTCTTACCATTACTTCATATGCATAAGGTCCTCGACTTAGTCCCTCGTAAATACGTTGTTCTTTACTGTGAAGCCATGGAAAACCACCTAACTTCTCCATCAGATCATAATCAAAATCTAAGACCATGCTGAGTGTGATATCATGGAGTGTGCTAGGGTTATAAGTGTAATACTCATCCTTAAAACGATTAGTCCATAAAATCTGCAAGGTTGATAATGCTTCTTCATAGATTCTGCGTTGAATAGGTTTATTTTCTGCTATTGCAAGAGGCCAAATTAAATGCTTGTATGTATGAGTAAATGCATATGCGGCATTTGTGTCTCCTTTTAGTAAATCATTTGCCATGTTCTTTTCTCGTAGCCTCCATTCTTCCTATTATTTAATAACTACAAAGTGATAAATGCTTGTATATAATTCTTTGTCGCATGTTAAAGTACGAAAAACAAATAAACTCACTGCCTATTAACTCCAAGATGTACGAACCACAGCTCAAAGAACTCGGACTTACTGATAACGAAATACGCATCTATCTCCTACTTCTCCAAGAAGGCACATTAAACCCCACTATGGTCTCTCAAAAACTAGGGTTACATCGCGGTTACGTGTATGATGTATTGGAACGAATGCAAGAAAAGCTTGTCGTAAATTCTATTCTGCAAAACAATAAAAAAATGTTTCAAGCAACGCCGCCAGAAAATATTGTCCAACTGCTTAAAGCGCGATTAGAAAATTTCCAATCTATTGTCCCGGATCTCACACAAATCATGAATCTAGAAAGAGATGACACCCGTGTAGAGCTCCACAAAGGAAAAAAAGTTTATCGAATAATCTTACGAGATATTATGGCAACGTGTAAACGAAATGAAACTGTCTTAGTCGTCGGAGTAGATGAACAGAACCTTCTCACTACAGTTGAGCCCATATATCTGCGTCAATATTTCAACTTTATTGCCAGGCAAGGAATTAAAGAACAAGTAATCATGGCTAAGGGCAAATCAAAAACTTCTGCAAAGAATGTTGAATACCGCTTCCTTGATAAAAAATACGTAGGTAAAGTAGAACATATTATTTATGCAAACAAAGTAGCTTTGTTCTTATTAGGAACCCCGCGTTACCTGATAATCATTGATAATAACGAAGTCGCTGATACCTATCGTAAACAGTTCGAATTGCTGTGGGGTCAAGCATCGAGTTCATAAAACCACATCCTTTTTAATCCCAACACCATTTTCATATCCAATGGGACTCGTCATTCGTGATCTTGTTGTAAAAGATGAAATCAACCTTGCTGCTCTTTCTGGAAAAATTATTGCCATTGATTCAATGAACATGCTCTATCAGTTCATTACCACGATTCGCGGACCCAATGGGACTATGCTCACTGATAATAATGGAAATCCCACCTCACATCTTATCGGTCTTTTCAATCGCACCGTTACTTTTCTAGAACATGGTATTAAACCAGTCTTCATTTTTGATGGCAAGGCACCCGATATTAAACGAAAAACATGGGAGAAACGTTCCGCAATTAAAGCTGAAGCGCTACTCAAACTTAAAGAAGCAGAGCTTGCAGGAGATCAAGATGATATTAAAAAATTCTCTGCAAGAACCGCTATTCTCACCAAAGAAATGTGCGCTGAGGCAAAAATTCTCATCGCCGCCCTTGGCTGCCCGGTCGTTCAAGCACCCTCCGAAGGAGAAGCTCAAACAGCGCATCTTGTTAAGATTGGTAAGGCTTATGCCTCCGTCTCCCAAGATTATGATAACCTTATCTTTGGCTGCCCCCGCCTCGTTCGCAATCTTTCCACAGAAGGCAAACGTAAAAAAGCAGGAAC
>CAYIEX010000131.1:0-2007 GCA_964362485.1 uncultured Methanosarcinales archaeon
TCTTTGTTGCCGCAACCATCGTTGAGTCATAGGAGATAATGAGCGCCCGTCCGCCTTCTGGTAGCTTGTTTTGTAATTCCTTAACGAGTGAAACCAATTTAGCACCTTGGTCTTTCACCGCTGCCCAAAAACGTGGATTTGGCATAATGACCCCTGCCTCACCAAACGGGTTTTTACGCATCTCTAAACGCAATGTTGATTCTTGGTCCGGAGACAAATTCATAATATTAGCGCGATCATCCGTCTTAGGCGGTTTGCCTGAGATCAACTTTGCCGTATCCTGGCAGCGCTCAAATCGTGATGAGATAATAATATTCCAAGTAGAAAACTTACCAGCCCACAAATGGCATTTTTGTTGTGAAGAACTTTTTAAAGATCCTGTTGTAATATCCCAATCGCCATGGCGTAAAACGTAAACTTCTTTCATAACGGAATCCGTAACTCTCCAAGTTTATAATAATAACGTCATTACCAGCTTAGAACAACACAATAGAATCTCTTTCATTTCTAATACACTTTCTCTACTTTTTGCAGCAACTCATGCAAGGTATCAAGGCTAAAATTTTCCAGCGGCACAACCCGAAAATGCTCCTGATTGCGTGCGCTATACAATCGCTGTGATTTCTCTAACGCAACAAGCAAATCCGGTTTAGAAATAGTCCCGAAGAACCGAGTCAAACCATCGAGTTCCTGACAAACAATGTGGTAATCTGCAATTTTATCTTGTTCATGTTGAAACCGATCATCGGGGTACGCCACAGTCTTATATTTTAAGAGTGAGTCTGGAGCAATGCTGCGCAAACCAATAGTTACTTCTTTTCCATCTATACGAACAGTGAAATCAGCGCCGGCGCCACTTGCATCACCAAAATACATCCCCCGATAGCGAAACCACGCCCTATTTTGAATGAGGATTTGTTTGAACGCTTCCTCTGTAATCCAACAATGCACAAAATTGTCCGCTTTCAGATCCACATTACGACCTTGCTTCGCCCAACCCTCAGAGAGTATCTTCTGTTCCGCTTGCTTTTCAAATAAGTCGATAAGGTTAGGGTTAACCGTAAATTCTAGGATTTCCCCCATAAGTACCTTATGTCTTCATCATATAAAAAGGTTGGGGTCATTCTAATGATAACGCCCTCATTTGATAACCTACTAGATAGCCTCATTCACCATACCTCACTCACAAGAATGTTCTTAGTTGGACAATCATACTTTGATCAGATATATAAAAGAACCACTCAATTCTCTTCCACTTTTTTAAAAATCAAACAATAATGATGATGAACATTAGGGACAAAACTATATCTGTAGCCATAGGGATAAAGCGTTTTATTATCTTGGCACCAAATTCGCTCCCCGCGTAACTGATAATGGACCTTCATTTTAATTGCAAAATCCCAGGCAAGTGTTGTATAATTACCCTTTTCCATATAATTTTGCAAAATTACTACGAGATGTCCATCCTTTTTGATTTTCTCTTTGATTTGAACAAATAGAGCCACTAATCTTTCCACAAATTCATCATAACTTTTCGCATTACCTAAATCACGCTCATCATCACTATACTTCGTATCGAGTCCTTCTTCTTCACGCTCTTTTGACGCTAGACCCTTCTTATTGAGCATCGGGCCATAGGGTGGGGATGTAATGACAAAATCCAGCAGCGGCAAAGTATACTCGTCCCACAACCGTTTAATATCTCCATTATCCCCTTGTAGGACCAACTGCTTACACGTGTCCTTTGCACCTTGCTCATCCAACTTCAATTGTCCTTCTAGAGCTTTTATTCGATCACGTGCAATCTTGGCATATTTTTCTTGTAATTCAATTCCAATTCCATTGCGTCCAGCAGTATACGCTGCCACCAATGTACTTCCAGTTCCTAAAAATGGATCAAAGACCACGTGTCCTGGCTTTGTAAAAAACGAAATAAACTCCGCTATCATTTCATCGGGATACTTTGCAGGGTGCAGCATCTCGTTTTTCTTACGTGGCTTAGGATTG
>CAYIEX010000132.1:0-1720 GCA_964362485.1 uncultured Methanosarcinales archaeon
ATGTCATTATGTAGTCAATTATGTGATAAAACTGTTTTTGATTATTAAATGTACTGATTATTTTCAATATAACCCAACGAAAACCAAACACTATCCAACTTGACATCAAATGGCCCTATCAAGCCTCACCCTCCCCTCATTTGCGCACCTTTGCCTAGATACGCCAAAACATTCTTCTGATATTTTGGATGACTTGGATACTTAGAACACAATTGTAAATATTTTCCTTTCTCCACATCAAGTGTTTCACCACAACCACCCTTCAACACTGAAAACACCACAGGGTTGCGAACCGCAGCACGACCAATCATTACCTCTTGAATGCCAATCTGATTAAAAAAAGCCACATCTGCAGCGGTACAAATATCACCGTTTGCAATAATTTTCTTGCCCGTTTTAACAAGCTCCTCAAATACCAACCAATCAGCGGGTTCATGCGACTCCTGTCGCGCGTGCCTGGCATGTACAATAAAACCATCTGCATCAACACCATTAACTAAATTCAAATACACCATCTTATCTTTTTCCAATTGATTTAAACCAAGTCGAATCTTTAGAGTCACAGGAACACCGATTTGTTTCAAAATCGTAACCAATTCCTGCACCCGTGACGTCCTTTTAACAAGCGCTGCTCCCCCACCTTCACAAATCACATCCGGACTAGGACAACCAAGATTGAGATTAACTCCCACTGGTTTGATACCAGACGCGGTAAAAAGCGTTGAAAACATTGCTACAAATTTGCGGGCTGAACTTGGTTTTACAACCAGTAATTGAATAATAGTGGGAACATCATTCTTCAAATCGAGTAACGCCATGGTCGCTTTATTACGCCGTATAATTCCATCAACACGAATCATCTCCGTGTACGTCACATCCGCTCCATAATTATAACAGAGTGTTCGAAACGCACAATCAGAGACACCTTCAAGTGGAGCTAGATGAAATTTCATAGATCTTAGATCAGGGGGTTCTTAATTTGTCTTACGCAAATAAGTTTCAATCAGAATTGCATGCGCGTCAAGTGCCCTTTGTAACGCCGTATGATCATTGAGAGGATTAATTTTTCCGCCGTATTGCTCTAATTCGTGAGGCCTAGGAAAATGAAGGCCTCCAAGATCAAAGCGAACGACACGATTAGCGTCACATAGCAATTCTAAATTTTGTTGAAGTAGACCAACAGATAGGCTTGCCCCAGGATTATTCTGCCAGTCATACCGAGCAGGAAAGTCGGGGACAACGTCTAAATCAATACTTTTATGAACTACTCGTCCAGAAAACCGACTTGGACCGCGATGTTGAACATAGAGTTTTACTTCATGGGTTTGTCCGGCTTCAATTCGATCAAAGAAAGTATCAAAGCCACCAATAACTTCAACACACTTTGCCCTTGGATAATTTAAAAGAAGAGCGCTATTATGAACACACTCATTAACCCCAGTCAAGCGAGTTGTAATGGGATCACTATAATCGCTATGAGCATCATCAACGGATTTAACATAATCCACTTGAGGAGTCATTATAAGAGAAACATCATGCTCTTCACCACTACCCCAAATTAAAACGGAGTAATCAGGAATATCCCCTTGCTCAGCATGAAAAACACCAGACATACCCACTCTTGTAAGACGATAAAGAGAATCACCTCCCAGGCGATGATATTGCACAGTCGAAAAAATACCATCTCTTTTCTGTAAATCACTCACAATCAGGTCAGTTT
>CAYIEX010000133.1:0-1635 GCA_964362485.1 uncultured Methanosarcinales archaeon
GGAGATTGTATCATCGCTGGTATCGATTGTTCCAATGTCGTTGGCATTCGCTACCGTAATTACATCACTACCATCGCCAGGGGACGTTACACATCCCGTACTCGCGCCGTTGTTTCCTGCGGCTATAACAACGACAATGCCTTGAACTACTGCATCATTAAGGGCAATACTTAGAGCACTTTGTCCATTGTTGGGAGTTGCTTCACCACCAATCGATGCACTTATAATATCACTTTGGTTGTCGATTGCATGATCAACACCACTCAGGATATCACTCGTGGGACAGCTTCCTGCGGCGTTGCATACTTTGTAAGCTAGAAATTTTACTTGGGGTGCAACACCCATCATGGCGCTGCTATTTGCACCGATGATTCCTGCAACGTGGGTTCCGTGACCGTTATCATCTACCGGATCCGAATCATCATTAATGTAGTCATAGCCACCGATAACGGGACAGGTACTATTGACTGCTGCACACGCACCTAAAGAAGGATGACGATAATCAATTCCGGTATCAAGAACAGCAACGGTCACATTAAAGCCAGTAAGATTATAGGTCTCCCGAGTTTGATTGCCGCCAATAGTTGAAACACTGACACTACTCGCGATAGAAGGTATATCTTCTGCTTGGATAGTGTAAATTGTGTCGGGAAAAATTTGGTGTACGAGCGGATTATGTGCAAGAAGTATGAAACCATCCATGCTGATATTTGCGGCGAGAATATTAAAATTCCGGTACTGTTTTGTAAGTTCAAATGGGGTTTGAGTAGCAACATGGAGACTTGCTGATGAGGGTAATGAATCTAACAGAGCTCGTTGGGTGGCTGCGATAACCTCTACGCGGCGATTTTGGTCTGATGAAATAGAAACATCATTTGGTCTTGATGGAAGCAAGGAATCAGGATTTTTAAGAATGATTATTACCGGAACTTCATCCGCGCTTTGTAAGGCTGTTTGTACGGTTGAGTCAGTTTGAGCATGGATAGTAGGTAGAAGTATCAGCAATAGAATGAGAGAAATATCCATCACCCAAGCTGTTTTACCTATCACGTCATAGACTTACGTATCAGGTTTTAATTACTTTTCGATTTTGTTGTGGATTTGCATAAATAGACTACCGTAGCAACGCCAAATCCCCGCAGAATGAATTGACGATTTTATCTTCACCTAAAACACCGATTCCCAAAACCTCAATTTCATTAATGGCTTTTCCTTGCACACGCTCAATATACTCTTCATAACTGGTCGTTGATTGACCTTCTTTGGTAAACACCATGTACTTGAGCTTATTTTTCATGGCACGTTTCAACAACTCTTCCCAAGACTTACCATTCTGCTTGAGAATCAAGATTGGAATCTTGGTGATGGGAATAAATGTAAATGATTTTGCTTCAATGCTTGGACCTAATGCCTCCGGCTCATTGTTAAATAGACCAGAAGTGATGCAGGCAGCAGCGTTGGCCAGAAAGCCAGGACCAATATTTTCATTTATAACGATTGCAGATTTCATTTTTTATGCTCCAAGAACAACATAGGATTGATGAATCAACAAGTTAGTTTGAAACAACAAGTTAGTTCTCTCTCTTCCAACATACATGGAATCACCAGGCAGTCCTAAGAATTTTGAATCTAAAT